>CAZJIR010000402.1:0-3043 GCA_964546095.1 uncultured Pirellulales bacterium | reverse complement strand
TGGGGCATGATCGTCGACGGCGTAAGCCTTCTGGATTTCAACTCATTTCCGCTGCGCATAAAGGAGGTGCCCGAAAAACCCTATGAGGCAGTCCTGGAAGTGAACCACCTCGATGCCATGTTCCTGAAGAGCAAGGGGTGCGTCTCACCCAGCGGCTGGAAGAGCCGGAGCCTGCCGTACCTCGTCGAATTCGACAACTACGGCAGAAGCAGGTCGCCGAATGTCGCCGATACCAGATCTATTTTCGTATGGGGATGGGATGAGATTTCATGGTTCTCTCTCCAGGAGGAGGAATACCGAAACCAATGGCTCGAATGTGCCTACAACTGGATTAAAAAAACTGATCCCAACGGGCATTTACAGATGCCCGTAAGCCGGATGATATCATGTCCGAACAACACATTCGGCAGCTATCGTGCTAACACCAGAAGTCCGAATTGCCCCATCGGATATTCTCAGGAAGAAACTATCAAGAAAATATGGAGCAATGCGCGCAAGTAATGAAAACCGAGTCTTTCTGTCGCCGCTGATGCCGAATTTAGAGCGTGTAAAATAAGAGAAGTAACAGCAAAACAGGAAAAATTTAGAGTGACTGCTTTAGGACCAACTCAATCAG
Organism: uncultured Pirellulales bacterium; assembly: GCA_964546095.1. Taxonomy (GTDB): domain Bacteria; phylum Planctomycetota; class Phycisphaerae; order Sedimentisphaerales; family Anaerobacaceae; genus NIOZ-UU13. The sequence continues at coordinate 2,427 of CAZJIR010000402.1, read as the reverse complement.
TTACAAAGCGGCAATTTTACCAATTCCACTAAAAAAACGTTGTATCAAACAACAATTGTCGCTATATTGGCTGCCGAAATCTCGGAACGATGAGGCCGGGCAAAACGAATATCATAGTGAATTTGTGATTTTTTGAAAAGGACGGGGACAATGGCTAAAAGATGGATTATTATAAGTTGCATCACTACAGTAATTTTATCATTTTCGGGTTGTGCAATGATAGATGTTGACGTCGAGACAGAGACCAATATCGAGACTGAGATTGTTGCAGAAGATAAGACTGAGGTTGAAGTTATGGCTAAGCCTGAGACTTCAAAATTCGTCTTACGCGTAAATTGTGCGGCTTACGATCCTTACACTGACAAGGCAGGCAACCTGTGGCTGCCCGACCAATATATGGAAGGAGACAATACATGGGGTGTGGTTGACGGCATGACTGCCGACCGGGGTGAATTGGATATCACCGGCAGCGATGCTCCGAAGATTTATGAAACCGAATGTTATTTAATGTCAGCATATAAATTCAAAGTGCCCAACGGAAAATATACAGTTCGACTGCACTTCGCTGAGACGTACGATGGAATAATGGATGAAGGTGAAAGGGTCTTCTCTGTAAAAATTAACGATAAGGTCGTTCTTGAGAACTTCGACCCTTACAAAGAAGCCGGCTTCCAAAAACCCATCGTCAAAGAATTCAAAGACGTAACGATAACTAACAACGAAGATCTGGTCATAGGTTTCGAAAGTAATATAGAAAATTCCGAGATTAACGGCATTGAAATACTTTCCGAATAACCCGGCAAAATATATATCATCTGATTACACAGCGATATAGACGGAGTACGAGCGGTGGCAGAAAAAAAGGCAGTTGTCCTACTAAGCGGCGGCCTTGACTCAGCTACGACTTTGGCGATAGCCCACAGTGAAGGTTTCAAGTGCTATGCCCTGACTTTCAGATATGGCCAGCGCCATAGGCAGGAAATCCAGGCCGCGAAAAAAGTCGCTAATTCACTAACGGTAACCGAACACCGCATAATCGACATTGACTTAGCTGCATTTGGCGGTTCAGCCCTGACCGATTCAAGCATTGAAGTTCCAAAGGATAGAGCTGATTTATATAACCACGACCAAATCCCACTAACCTATGTACCCGCCCGTAACACGATATTCCTGAGTTATGCACTTGCCTGGGCGGAAGTATTAGGTGCGTTTGATATCTTCATAGGCGTCAATGCAACTGATTACAGCGGATACCCCGACTGCCGAGCTGAATTCATAAATGCTTTTGAAAAGACAGCCAACCTCGCCACCGCAGCCGCAGTTGAGCACAAAGACCAATACCACATTCACACTCCTATTATAGAAATGACAAAAGGTGAAATCATCCTGACCGGCATAAAGCTCGGCGTTGATTACTCCCTGACACATAGTTGCTACGACCCGGACGAACAAGGCAGAAGCTGCGGCCGATGTGATTCCTGCAAATTAAGATTAAAAGGCTTCGAAGAAGCAGGTATTAAAGATCCTGTTAAATACGCGGAGAAACAATGAAAGTCGCAGAAATCTTCTATTCCTTACAGGGTGAGGGATTTTTAGCCGGCACGCCCAGTGTATTCATACGTCTTGCAGGCTGCCCACTGCGCTGCAGATGGTGCGATACTAAATATGCATGGGACCAAAAAGCCGGACAAGATTACAGTATTGACCAAATCATTCAGACCGTCCAACAATGGTCCTGTAAGTTTATTGTCATCACCGGCGGCGAGCCGATGATAAAGTCAGATTTGCCGCAGTTAGTACAGGAGCTAAAAGACGCCGACAAACACATAACAATCGAGACCGCAGGAATAGCATATATCCCGGATATGCCCTGCGATTTAATGAGTATCAGCCCGAAATTGAGCAATTCCATGCCGGACGATGCAAAACTCGCTGCGGTACATGATGATTCGAGACTGGATATAGCTGTATTGCAGGAGCTGATTGATAAATACGAATATCAATTAAAGTTTGTCGTAGATTCGCAGGATGATTTGTCGGAAATACAACAAACAATTGAGAAAATAGGCAACGTCAACAAAGAAAAGGTGATGCTAATGCCGCAGGCAGCCACAAGAGATGAGCTTTTAGCCAAATCGCCAATGGTTGCTGATATGTGCAAGCAAACCGGCTTCGCATTTTGTCAACGCCTCCAAATCCTGCTCTGGAACAACAAACGTGGCAACTAATCAAGCTTCAGATTTAGTTTGAAATGATCTGAAGCTTTCTTAACCAGTGCCTTCAAGGCAGGATTCAATTCAACTGCCTTAAGCAAATCTTTCTTGGCTTCTTCAGTTTTTCTTAGGTAGGCGTAGGTGACTCCCCGGCGGATGTATGCATCCGCAAATTTTGGATTGAGTTCGATGGCCTTGGTGTAGTCAGAGATGG
>CAZJIR010000401.1:2607-3071 GCA_964546095.1 uncultured Pirellulales bacterium | reverse complement strand
AAAGGCGGAATCGCCGCAGTCGTAACGGCTATTAGACAAATTGTCGATTCCGGCACAAAGCTACAGGGTGATATCGTCTTCGCAGCCGTTGCGGGAGAAGAAGTCGATAGCTGTGGTGCAGAAAGATTTATCAGCAATCGCACCGCTCTACCCGAATTTTCAGGTATTATTATTCCCGAACCAACAGATTTTACGATTGTAACGGCACATCGCGGGATGCTATGGCTCGAAGTCACAACCAAAGGCAAAACCGCTCATGGCTCAACACCTCATCTGGGGATAAATGCGATTGCTTCGATGCAGTCAGTTCTGAATGAACTGGAAAATTATGAAATTGACGTCGAGCCACACAAGCTGTTGGGTAACTGCTCGATGAGTGTAAATACTATTGCTGGCGGTAAGGCGGTCAACGTTGTGCCCGACAAATGCAGCATCGAGATCGACATTCGCACTTTACCGGGGCA
>CAZJIR010000401.1:0-2597 GCA_964546095.1 uncultured Pirellulales bacterium | reverse complement strand
AATCATCAAAATATCATTATTGGCTTGGAGAAAATATTCACAAAGTTAAAATCCAAGAATCCTCAATTTGACGCAGATGTCCATATAGTACGTCAGGTTGGAGCGTTAGAAACTGATTGTAACAATGATTTTGTAAGGAATTTTTGTTCTGTTATTGGAATAAATGAAACAAAAGCTGTCGGTTTTACTACGGATGGCCCTCATTTTGCTTCGTTAGGAGTACCGGTTGTTATCTTTGGATCTGGTAAACCCGAACTTTGCCATAAGCCGGATGAATATATTGATATAAGCGACGTCGAAAAAGCTGTCGAGCACTATAAAAGTTTGGTTCTCCGGTTCCTCGGGTGACTTTGTTTAATTACTAAATCAAAAAAAATTAAGTATTTTAATATTTTTGTCGAAATTTATCCTTGACAAGATACCATCTTGATTTTTATATTAGATTTTTCGGTGTTGTTCGAAGGGAAATTTTCAATGTCTTACATTAGGGAAAACAAGCAGAAGCAGCTAACAAGCCACGCAGTGGCTATGGTGCTTTTGTGCACAGACCTTCCAGTCTGTGTGGCCAGGACCAATGGTTTTGGTATTGTCGTGGCCTGGAGAAAGGAGGCCGTTCCCTAAAAGGACTTGAGAACATATTTCAGATTTTAAAAAGCCTTTCAGGAAGCAGAAAACCTGAAAGGCTTTTTTATTTTATATACTCGGGTAAAAACAGGCCGCTTTGACAAGGAAAGGAGAAATGTGAGATATCATGAAGGTTAAAGAAATGGACATCGAATTCTACAGAAACTTCTCCGATATTATGGAGAATAAGTGTAAACCAGGGTGGCAATATGACGAGATGAAATTCTCTGGTGTGAAATTCGACTTTGCAAAACGCGCAAGGGCTTATGACAAATGCCACCAGAGGTTCAGGGATTTCAGGAAGGAAAGCGAAGAGATAATCGCTACTCTCGGCTTGAACACCAGCCATACAGTGCTTGACATGGGATGCGGAACAGGTGCGTTCACTCTTCATGCTGCAAAGCACCTTAAGAAGGTTTACGCGGTCGACGTATCAAAGGCAATGCTCAAACGTGCTCGCAGAAAAGCAAAAAAAGCTAATCTTGATAATATTGAATTCTACCATGACGGATTTCTAACATATGAGCATCGAGCAGAACCTGTAGATGCAATCGTTTCTTATCTTGTACTGCATCATTTGCCTGATTTCTGGAAGCTGATAGGCCTGAAAAGATTAGCAAAGATGTTAAAAAAAGGCGGCAGGTTGTACCTGCACGATGTGGTCTTTTCATTCGATATTACAAACTTTGAATCCAGCATCAATGGTTTTATTGAGTCTATGACCAAAAAACTCGGCCTTCGGAGCCCCGAAGCATTAAAGACACATTTTCGCCAGGAGCACAGTACATGCAACTGGATTATGCAGGGTCTTCTCGAAAGGGTCGGATTCGTTATAGACAAAGCTGACTACAAAGATGGTTTTATGGCTGCATATTTGTGCACAAAGAAAAGTGAACCCATATTAAACGACCACTTAAAAACCATGAGCGTAAAAGGGAAAAATTTACATCGGCTTCTAAAGCGGCTTCACGAGAAAAGAGGAAATGTACAGTATCATGAAAGTCAGAGAAATGGATATTGAATTTTACAGAAGTTACTTAAATACACTACAGAACAGGTCTAAGGCAGGCTGGCGATATAACGAAATGAAGCCCTGTGGTGTCAAGTATAACAATGTATTTTGTGCTTTGTCGTATGATATACACCACCAGAGATTCAGAGATTATAAGAGAGAAAGTGAAAATATAATCGCACTGCTCGGTTTGGAAAAAGACCATACAGTAATTGATATGGGATGCGGCACAGGTGCATTTGCAATTAATGCTGCAAAGCAATGCAAGGATGTTTACGCAGTCGATGTCTCAAAAGCGATGCTCAGTTGTGCCCGTAGAAAAGCCAGGAGAGCAAAACTTGACAATATTGAGTTCTGTCACGGTGGATTTTTGACTTATGAGCACAAGAAAGAGCCGGTCGACGCGATTGTTTCAACAGTAGTGCTGCATCATATCCCAAACTTCTGGAAGCTGATACGATTACGGCGTCTGGCGCAAATGCTTAAACCTGAAGGTAAACTATTTCTCTTTGATGTAGTTTTTTCTTTCGATGTTAATGATTATAAAAGCAGGCTGGATAAATGGATAAAATCAACCGCTAAAAAGGTAGGCCTGACATTTGCGATAGAAACACAAACACACGTTCGTGAAGAATACAGTACCTTCGACTGGGTAATGGAAGGATTGCTTCAAAAAGCCGGATTTGTGATAGATAAGGCGGATTATAAAAATGACTTTATAGCATCGTATTTGTGTACGAGAAAAGGTGAATAAATATGGAACGATGGCTTATAAAAAATGAGCATAAAGGGATAATGCTGATACTGGCTTCGACACTGGCATTTACCTTAATGTCGGGGCTTGTTCGGTATGCTTCAGATATCGACCCGTATAAGACGACCTTGTTTCGTTTTGTCGTCGGATTGGGCATATTAGGTACAGCAGCGCTTTTCGGCAGGATAAAATTGAGATTCGTTAATG
>CAZJIR010000400.1:0-3076 GCA_964546095.1 uncultured Pirellulales bacterium | reverse complement strand
TCCATTTATCCCTTATTGTAAGTAACATTTTCCTACATAATTTTTTAAGATATCGAAGACTCATCTTCACTGCCACCAATTGCAAAAAAAACAATACTATTCTCGGCAAAAATGGTAATATATAATTAGATTCTTCAATTCATGCTAATCCGCTTTTTGGGCTGAGAACTTCAACCTCTAACTCAACATTCTCCTATCCACCTTCTCTTTCACCCTTATCGCTTCTCTCACTTTGATCACGTAAACAACCAAGCCCGAATACAGCAATACACCTAATACTCCACTTACTCCAGTTCTTATGATTAAGTTTTGTTCCTCACCGAGAAATATAAACACTAAGTACGTACAAAGACCAGAACTTACCGCAGCAACGAATATCTTTATGAATCCAGTGAATATCTTTCTGCCATTGATCCCATTATAAATGCGTCGCATAATGAACGTGTTAATGATTATTGGGAAGAAAAAGTACATGGAAGTAGCTATGGCAAGACCAACATACGAAAAACGCTTAGCTAGAATATAAGCGTATCCAAAGTAGAGTATAGTTTGTGTAACTCCCAAAAAAGCAAGTAGTTTCGTTCTCTGAGATATATAAAAGCCCTTTCCAATAACATTCCCAAGTCCTGTGCAAACAAAATAAACCATAAAAATCATCAGCACATTTGCAACCGCCAAAGTCGTTTCATGAGTAAATGCCCCTCTCTCAAAGACCACCTGAATTATCGGCACTCTGAGTACAACGAAGACCATCGCAATAGGAAAAGTAATCAGCATAATAATCCGAATACCCTTTGCAAAGTATTCCCTCACCTTTGCCAGGTCATTTTCTGTCCAGCTCCTTGCCATTACCGGAAAAATAGTCGTAGAAATCCCAAGCGTCGCTATTCCGCCAAGAATATCTGTTATTCTCGTTGCGTAACCTAAATATGAGATGCTGCCCGTGGGTAGAGTGGAGGCAATCATTCGCTGGATAAGCGTCCCTGCCCTATAAAACAGCCCAGCTAACACCAAAGGTGCCATCACTCTAATTACCTGCTTCACGCCTTCATTGGAAAAATCGAAACTCAAATTGTACCGTCCCTCTTTAAAAAGAATAGGAACCACAATAAGAAAACTTACAAACGTACCGAACAGGTATCCAAAGGCTAAGCTTCTTATCCCCCAGTAATCAGAGAAGAGAACAACAAATAATAGCATTAGAATAGCATTTATAATCGGGATTATTGCAGGCCGCAAAAAACGGTGCTCTGCATAATAGATACTCGACAACAAGTTAGTCAGCCCACCGAAAACTATCGAAGGCAGGATAATCTGTAATAGACCCACAGTTAACGAAAGCTGTACTCCTTTGAACCCGGGAGCGGTTACTGAAATTAACTGCTTGGCAAATATGAACCCAATACACGATATAGCAAAGAGAACCAGAAATGTGAGGTTTGTAAAAATACTCGCTACTATCCATGCTTCTGTTTTACTCTTTTTGGTCTCATACTCAATGAATATTGGAACAAAAGTTAGAGTCAGCGAGCCTAAAAGAACAGCACTAATATAACCGGGAACAACCACCGCCGCAAAATAGGCATCCCTTTCCATCGTGGCGCCAAACTTAGCCGCTATAATGATTTGGGTAATAAAACTTACTAAGATGCCTAAGACAGAGAAAAAGGTTATCTGCAAAGTCGGCTTTAATAGGCCTCTGTGATTCGGTAGCTGGTATTGATTGTCGTTCATAAATCTAGCTTTTTGCAAAATTTACGCTATGGAACCCCCGCAGATGGTGCTCATATGCCATTACTCGGCAGGTCAACTACGCTGTGCTCTCCAGTGCACTCTGAGGCTATTATCGGTTTGACAGTGTTACAGTATGACGGTGTGACCTTTTGACAGTGTGACCGTGCGACTGTGTGACGGTTTGACGGTATGACTGTATCACCGTATCACCGTATGACTGTACAACCGTCACACCGTTTCACTGCTGCAGGCTCAGCGCCACGATTTCTTCTTCCCTCAATGCCCGGTCGTACGCTCGGAAGTCGGCCATAGCGAAGGGCCAATCTGAGTCACTGCTCTGATAGACTTGTCCAATCGCTCGCGGGTCCCATGCGCCGGCGACAAAGCCTTTCGCATAATCGGGGTGGCTCTTGGTCTCTTGAAGGGCGCCGTCTATCCACAGTGTCAGCGTCTGGCCCTGGCGGCGATAGACCACGTGCCGCCATTGACCATTTAGCATGCCGGACGCCGAATAGAGCCACACATAACTATCACCCCATCCCACCAGCCAGTAGATGCGGTCGTTGCTGACATAGCCCGTCACGTGCGGCTCCGAAAACGACATCCGCCGACGGAAGAATATCTTTGTGGTATCGCCGGGGCTGCTATCGGTCTTGTACCGGAACGCCAGGGTGAAATCCCGGCCCGCACCCACCATCTCGCTCAGCAACGTCGGCCCGAAATCGATCCGGTCGTCCACACCGTCAAAGGCCAGAGCTGTGGTCCCGTTCGGACCAGGGACGGAATGGGCGTTAGTGTTGGGGTTGCCGCCCGGATCGATGAATGTCTGATGACGCTGGCTTGCGGCGGAGTCCAGAACTGTTGGATTTGACGCGTTGTCATTCATGGTCAGGTGCAGGATCGGCGGGCGCAGGTCGCCGAGCAGTTCTATCTTGTGGAGAAAAATCCCGTCCATCGGCGCCGGATTATTGTCGTACTGGCAGAAACGAATCTTGAATTCACTGCTATAAGAAAGCCCCCACTGGGCAATCGCAGCGTCCAGATCGATATCGTAGCCAAGGAACCGGTCCGAGCGCAGGTGCCGCAGGTCCTGAACCTCGTACCAGGCTACCCCATCCGCACTGACCGCCACACCGTCGAAATCCTCATCGCCCGTGAAAGGATTCGGCGGCGGGGCGTGCGGCTCATCGCCGAATTCCATCGCCTCGAAGGCAAGATGTACGTTTTCGTAGCCTGACAGGTCGTAGACAAGCGTGACTGCATTGCGGGCATACTTGAAGTCCTTGACCGGGTCGGACATCTTGATAGACACGCCTTCCGGCAGGCTCGACAGGTCGATACC
>CAZJIR010000399.1:0-3084 GCA_964546095.1 uncultured Pirellulales bacterium | reverse complement strand
AAGCACATCGCGAGTGGGAATGTTTCCAAGCAAAGTAACCGCGTTGTTCGTAAGCTCCTTCATCTGGTCAAGAGAATGCTGGAAGCTGAAATTGTAAATATTCACGCCGATTTGCTGGAGATATGGTGCACATACCAGACCTCCGGCATCGTTATGAAAGAACTTAACAGAAACATCGAGCGACTGGTAAATGCGTTCCAGATATGGTAAGGCTGCTCCTTTAAAATCATCATCTCCCAAAAAGCCTACGATATCATCGAGAATGAGTATGCCATCGATGGACGGAAACGTCTGGGCCTGAAGTCCGAGCCAGTCAACGAGGAAATCTGTTATAGTCCCGAGCAGTTTATGAGTTTCATCAGGATTAATACGAATAGCCATAAGGAATTCAGTGCTACCTGCCAGAAACGATGCTATGTTCAAAGGTCCACGTGCAACAGCAAATTTAATGGCGTGCCCTTCCTGCTCGATTTGGGACTGGTAGTGTTTTAAGCGATTTAGGACGAACGGCAACAGACCATCTGTTTTAGGGTTTGGCTTATTGAGCGAAGATACTGCCTGCATATCGGTTATTATCTTGTCCGCGTAGGGCAGTTCCTTTTCCTGCCAGGAACACTTCGCGCCGAAGGCGGAAGGTTCGGTACACATACCGAATTCAGACCAGAAACCGGGCAGAAACATAATATCAGGAAACTGGCGAATAGCTTTCAGGTTGGCTTCAAACCACATCTGCTCGTTAGAAAAATAATCCATAATCGACATCCCGGCCCAGCCCGGAAGCCAAGGGCTGTCAATGATAAAGCCTACCGGTGTCGGTTCGATAATCTCACCATTCAGCACAGCCAGCAGTTTTTCCCATTGCTTGTTAGTCATGTCGCCACCGCCTGTTCTTTAGCTTTACGAACGAAATGCACAATAACGCAAAGAGCGATAAATCCAACAAGCAGTCCTATTCCTTTCCACTGCAACTTCGACCAGAGACTCCAGACGCTGCCGAATGTTGCAGCACCGGCCGCAAGTGCCATAAGGATATTCCAGAGGATGCGTTTGACACCGACAGGAGTATGCTCACCAAGAAAACTCTTCTGGTTCATTAGTAAGAAAAACGCAAAGTATGCTATCGGCAGCAGAACCATTGCAAAGACCGACGTGGGCACAGCCAGATATGGCGCGGCGTCTTTCCAGAAAAACGGCCCAAGTGCACCTACCGAGACCATCAGGCTCCCGAATCTCTGTGTCCAGCCGCGCGGCGGCCTGTTGAGCAGCTCACAGAAGCAAAGGCCGTTAATCGTCATTAGCATTGTAGTGGCACTCATCGCCATCCCAATAACGCCTAAGCCAAATACATACTGAGCAATAACAGGGCCTGTTAGCGGCGCAAGTGTGTCGGCCAAGTTGAAGGCATCTCGCTTGACCAGCATCGCAGCCATCCTTTTGTCCGCCCATGGAAGGGCCTCAGACCGCTGCTGTACCTGCCCTGGTGCGAGTTTGGCGAATTCCTCTTCGCCGATTTCGAATTTAAGTCTGTTTGCAAGAAGTCCTTTGTAGGGGCCGACAAGATTTTTAGCCGGCTCACCGATTATCTCACCACCAGGTTCATTAGAGACAAAACCCTCTGCCGGCTGACCATGGAACTGGCTGCTCGAAGCTATGACAACACAACCGGTCGCAAGGATAAAGGGAATGAATAATCCCGTTGACAAGTCAAAGATAGCCAGCCCGCGGAAGTACTTGTCCCAACCCTTACGGAGCATCGAATACGGCAGCAGGAACGTCATATTGATACCGACAGCCGTTGCGGCGGCACTTATCATAACGTCACGCTGCTGGCCAACAATCATGTTGGTCCAGAAAGACTGGAACTGCTCGGATACCTTTTGTATATGAGGCATTATTATATCAGTCGGCTTGACGAACAAACTCAAGTCGGGAACCATGCCACCGAGAATCTGGCTCCAGAGGATTTTCCCCTCCACGCTGAGCTTGATGACAACACCGATGAAACAAAATACTATCATACTGACGATTGTCTTAATCAGAATCTCGAATACCTTAACACCTTTACCGCCCGCGCCATAGGTCATGGTAAAAGTCAGGCAGATTGCAAGAAAGATTGCACCGGCTATCATTTTACTGGGTATTTCAGCCATTGCTTCCATCCCGAGAATTCCAGGCAGGATGTTCTGTCGCAATGCGGCGGTTCCCAACGCAAACTGGGGAAGCGACCATACGAGATTTGCCATCATCGAGGCAATCAGCCAGCCCCAACCGAGCACAGGGCTAACATGCTGGTTAATACCGCGTAAGGGACGTTCACCTGTGGAAAGCGTTACATAAGCGATAGCGCTTAGCATAATGATGCCCAATATCATCGCAAGGGGCTGAAGCCACATAAAGCTAAAGCCTACCAGTACGCCAAGATACAAGCTCGATGACAGCGAGCCGCCACCCAAAGTAATGCCACTCTGCAACCAGCCCGGCCCCGATAACTTCAAAAATACCCTAAAAAGCGCTCCCCTGCCTTTCTGTTGCGCATCCAATATCAGTTGCCGGTCTTTTTCAATCCGCGGATTCATATGCATTACCTGCCGGCCCTGACTATCCTGAGGAACTGATGAGTTTTGCATTGTATCGTTTGGCGCCATGTTGACGTTCTCCAAAATCTATTTAAAATTACCTATTTCCAATTACAGAAGGGTAAATCGAAAAACGGTAACATTTTTGTCCAGATATCACAGTCTGTCAACATCCTTTTCGACAGACTGTAATTTTTTGCTTCTCTAAGGCCAAAGCCTCTGACGCCCAGAGCAACATGAATACAGGACATCCAGCATCGAATTCAAAACGTTTTGACCGGAACTTCGACTCCCGTTTTTTCAGCCGAGACGTATGCACTGTAGATAGTCGAGATAGCATCCGCAGCCAGGTTACTATCACTTTCCAGCGGCTCACCGTATGCAATTGTCCTGTAGAAGGCCTCTGCCTCCTGCGGATAGCCGGTGAACCAGTCCTCATCGGGCGATGGGGTTGACCAGCCCTGTTTTGTGCCGGTCTTTTCCACTACATATATATCCTTGAAATACG
>CAZJIR010000398.1:2484-3086 GCA_964546095.1 uncultured Pirellulales bacterium | reverse complement strand
GTATGCGAAGCATTCGAATGCGGCCCTATCATAAATCCCGCTAATCTACTATCTCAGGTACAAGGCTGTATCGTTATGGGTCTTGGTGGTGCACTTCGTGAAGAAATGCAGTTCAAGGAAGGTAAAATCCTGAACGCCAGCTTTGCCGGATATTTGGTACCACGATTTGAGGATGTTCCTAAAATCGATGTACATCTGGTTAACAAAACCGACATACCTTCTGCAGGAGGTGGGGAAACGCCCATTATTGCAATTGCCCCTGCCATTGCGAATGCTGTCTTTTCCGCAACAGGTGTTCGTATACGTTCCATGCCGATTCGCAGTGCTCTACTCAGGCAAGCATAACGGTCTGGATACTGGCTCCGAGTAAATAATATGGACAGAAATCAGCGCTCTATAGATATTCATCGGAGAATTGTAGATTTTATAGATAGTGGCCGGCCCTTTGTCGTAGCTTTAATCCTCAAAGCCGAAGGTTCTACACCACGCAAGGCTGGCGTAAGGGCCATCATCGACGAAACAGGCAAAATATGGGGCACTCTCGGTGGAGGTTTTGTCGAGGCGGAGACTCAGCGTCACGCCGTTGAGGCATGTCAATCTAA
>CAZJIR010000398.1:0-2474 GCA_964546095.1 uncultured Pirellulales bacterium | reverse complement strand
ATTAATCTGGATGGTACAGACAGGAGTAATGATGTTCCCATTTGTGGAGGGTCTATGCGCATCCTCCTCGACCCAACGGCAGCAAAACAAAGAACATCATATGCTCAATTAGCTCAGGCTATCCAACAGCGACAACGAGGTGTTGTGCTTACTACTATATGTAGTAAGCCAATAATGGAAGTCACGTCTCAGTGGTTCCCACAAGAGACTGTTCCTTTGGATGCAGCCTTTCCCGGTGTAGACAAGATTCGTTCTTGTCTGGCCAATGAAACGCCCCAGCTTTTTACTAAAAACTCACAAAAAACAGATGATTTGATAGAAGTTCTGGTTGAGCCGGTGATTCCTAAACCACTCTTGGTAATAGCAGGCGGTGGACACATCGGCCAGGCACTCGCTCTTCAGGCTAGCCTTGTCGGTTTCGATATCACTGTCATAGATGACAGAGCTGAATTTACCTATCCGGTTCTCTTTCCTGAAGGAACAAAAACCCATTGCGGCGATATTCAAAAATACATCGCTGATTTACCTGTCGAAAGTGACTTTTATATCGTAATTGTCACACGGGGGCATAAGCTTGACGCCGAAGCCCTTCAGGCATGCATTCATAAACCTACCGCTTATATCGGCATGATAGGCAGTAAAAGAAAGGTTTCCCTTATTCGTAAAAACTTTATTGAATCCGGCCTCGCCACCGAAGAAGAATTCGACCGCGTCCATGCGCCCATAGGTCTGGAAATTAACGCCGTTACAGTACCTGAAATAGCAACAAGCATTACCTCTCAGTTAATAGCTGTAAGGCGTAAAAATAATACTCATGCGCCATCAAGTGAAAAGGTGTTGCCATGATTTGTGCCATTGTTCTTGCAGCAGGTTGCTCCAGCCGGATGGGAACACAAAAGCTGCTCCTGCCATTCGGAGGAAAAACAGTCATTACACATATTGTCGAGCAACTCCTTGCAAGCTCTATTGATGAAGTTTATGTGGTTGTCGGTTACCAGAGGAAACGAATAGAACAGGAACTGTTCGCCCAGTCTGTTTCCATCGTTAACAATACCAACTATAAAACCGGCATGCTATCCTCGGTACGCTGTGGGCTTAGTGCCGTTCCAAAAAATTGTCAGACGGTTTTAGTAGCACTCGGAGACCAACCATCCATAACAACAAAATTAATCGACCAAATGCTCCAATCCTATAAAACCGCTAAGAAACAAATCCTCGTGCCGCTTTATAACGATAAACGAGGTCATCCTATTATATTTTCAGCAGCTTATCGCAATGAAATCCTGACACAATACGACAATGTAGGTTTGCGGGGACTTCTGCATGCTCACCGTGAAGATATTTTTGAGCTTACTGTGTCAGCTTCCGGAGTGATTTCAGATATGGATTATCCGGAAGACTATCAGCGGGAACTTACGATATTCGAAAAGAACGCTAACAAACAATAAATATGATAAGCGATTTCAGTTTCACTTTAACTTGATAGGTAAGCCTTTATCTCCGGCTTTTACAACGAATAACTTCAATTCTTCTAACAGTAATTGCAATTGCTGAGAATTTTCAAGAAGTTTCTCATATAATCGCCCATCGTTAACTATCCTGGCAGCACTGCCCTGACCTTCGTTTACTTTTTCCAGGATTTGACGCAGTTTCACCGCCGCTTTACCTATATCTTCGCTCGTATCGACCAGCGCAACAACAAGCTCTTCGGTCTTAGCGTCGGCTTTTTTCAAAGTTGCAGTACCGGCAATAGCAAATTTTCTAAATTCTTCTATTGTCTGCTTAGCCTCCTCTGACACCTCGGTTAAATTAACTAAAATTTTCTTGAGATTTTCTTTATTGCTGGGACTTCCAATGATGTCGTTAGCATTCGTAATAAGAGTTCCGATACCATCAATTAATTCATCCAGTTTTTCCTGGCTTTCCTCCGGGAAAAATTCGCTGGAAATACCAGTAGAGCCCTGCAGCTTTATTTTATCCACTAAAAACTTCGTTTCCGGCCTGTTCGGATCAAGCGCCACCAAAGGTATATCCGGTTGCTGTTTAAGTTCGAGATAACTACTGCCAAGACCCCGAGTCATAAGTTTTACCTCAATGTTGGAGGGGATATTAACGTACCTTTTGTCAATACTAAGAATAACCATTGTTTGATAATACCTCAAGCCAGTCACCATATCCTCTTTTACCTCCGGAGCCATAACTTTCGTTACTCGTCCTATTTGATAACCACAAAAGCGCACAGGGGTATCTCTCTGCACTCCCGGCGCCGTAGGGAACTGAACATATACTTCAAAAGAGCCGATTTTGGTAACAGCCGTCGGTAAATCACCAAATTTAAATATCAGCCATACAAGTGCAATTGCACCTAATACTACAAAAACGCCCACAATCATATTGCGTCTTCTTTGGGTAGCTTCATAGTCACTCACTGTTCAGTCCCTTCCAAATTACCGCGGCCCTCCATGAATAGCTCC
>CAZJIR010000397.1:0-3087 GCA_964546095.1 uncultured Pirellulales bacterium | reverse complement strand
CCTCATCAAAGCTCCAATGAGCAATGAGCTCAGCTGAGGCGTTGCCTGCTATGTTTAACACTAAAATAAAAGAAAGCAGAAAAAACGGTTTTTTACACACAATAGTCCTCCTTAAAAGAAATATAGATTGTTAACTGAAATGCAAAATCACTATATTATGAAGCACAGAGCTTCCACTACAACCTCCGTACTCCCACATACTCAGCCCTCCTCTATTCGAAAACCCAAAAAATACCACAAGTCTGAAAAAAATCAGCACATACAGGCTAATGCTAATATAAATCCTGCTTCATATATATTTATACCTAATTAGCCACTTTCTCGTCAAGGAAAAAATCGTCAATATCAAGCTTTCAGGCTTCAGGTTTTCACGCGAGACTTCAGGATTAGTATGCACAAATTCCTCTGAAAAAATGCACTTTTCTACCAGTGAACCCCCCTGCCGAGAATCTGGATACGACATATTAGCAAAACGAATAGTCCTGCTATTTTAGAAGTGCCGACTTTATTTCGGCTATTGTAACACCAAGCGCTGCTTTGGCAACCGGGTCAAGGTCAACTTCCGGGCCTTGCAGATGATAAGTCCGGTGTATATGGGATATAGTTTCGTTCGGCTTCAAAGCTGCCGCCTGGGAGGAAGTTTCAAGCTCATAAAATGGCCCGAGAGGTTTAAGTCCGGGTTCGGGTGGACCATCATTATATGAATTAACCACATCGCCCTTGTACGGTTCGGTCTGAATTTCCCACATTGAGTTCACATAATTGACAGCATCTTTAGGTTTGCTGTATTGGACTATTGTCAAGATTTTACTGGCCGCATCGTAACTGCCAAGTATCGGCTTGGCTCGTAGGGGAGAAAGCCCAATCTTACTACGGTATTGACCGTCACCCCTAAAGAACAATACATCATCTCTGACAATTAGCCTATCCACAGGGACTTTACCAAAATAGGCATCGTTTACAACCGGTCCAAGTTCATCCTCTGAACCAGCTTCGAACGGTATAACAACTGTGGTTTCAGGTGCCGGATTGTACATACCAAGAATCCAGATTGAGAGCAATCCTGTTTCTTTCTCCCAAGCTTTAGTACCCGTGTTAGTCATCTTATTTATTGATTCATAAGCAATTATTTTAACTGTTCCGGCCAGAGATGCTCCCAAGACTTCAATCGCTTCGTCGCGCTCAAGAACTCTAATTTCACGGTCCACTCGAAGGTTGAAAATAGTTCCTGAGTAGTTTTCTAATTGCATGTCCTTTTTCAAAAATGCAATGTTCTTAGATTTAGAAACCAACTTAAAAGGCTCTGTATCAATGGGCGCCGGCGTAAACCAGTGTTCGAGGTCGAACGGTACACCATTCTTGAAAAAAACCGAAAATTGTCCACCCTCAGGACCAATCCAAAAACGATCCTCACCTCCATAAACATTTATGTGCTCTTCTGTTTGACCGGAGGCAATGAGTTTACGGTTAATCCAGCCGAAACTCATTCCGTCCATTCCCTCTGCGGTACTGGTCATTACCCTTCCCTGCATCATTGGTAATACGGCCACCTGACTATTACCAGAAGCATCCGAAAGAATAACCACTTCAGTATGTTTTTTTAGAAATGCAAGATCGTCACCAAATGTTTTTTTCGTCATTTTCATTTTTTCCTCAACACAGCCTGTTGATACCGTAGTACATACCAGAAAAATAAAAATTTTTACGACTCTCATTTCGTTCGCCCATCCATTTACTTTGATTTTTCTTGATGAACACTAATTGCTCAAATAAAACATATCTAACTTCAAACACCTGTATTTGAGTCCCTATCGTAAAGTACTCTTTGATGCTCGTCAAGCTATGAGATAAATCTTTTTCAAGAGATTTGAGGAGTAGTCAGAAAAAACTAAGTCTTTCAACTGAAGTTTAAAGAATGAAATAACTAATTGACCTTGCTTGTGTTTATCTGTTCTTCGTATCTACAATTTATTGGGCGGGTGAGGGTGCAGATACAGTCCAGTTGTCAGGGTCATTGCCGTAATCAGAAGGAACTCTACGTCCAAGCGATTGGCCAGCACCATCGGCCTCAACAGGCCAGAGGTCAACGCCGCCAGGACAATCCTCCGGATGAGAGCCGTCGCTATAACCAACTCTGTCAACTCGAATATCACCCGGCATAGAAAGTTCCAGCCTCTCACCAGCATTACTCAAATTGCCATCATAAGGACCAAGAATACTATCAGCAGGAATAGAAGGATAACGCCACATAAACGCATCAGGATGCTTGACAACCAATAAATATCCGCCGGCTGGTATAGTTACAAGTACATCCTCAGGAAACGTGAAGTCGATACCATCAGTAAACTTCCACCCTTCCATACTTACAGGCTCGGAACCAAGGTTATACAACTCAACGTATTCATACTGGTCATTAGTATATGAACCGCCATCAGGCCAGGAAGGATTGTACATAATCTCAGTGATGATTATCGGGCCGACTCGAGGCTCGGAATTGGCAGAACCAGGCGTGTTGTCAGACATCGCAACAAAATTACAATTGCCGGTGCTGGGCTTATAGTAACGGCCAAACGATACGCCGGTAACTGAAGCACCAAAGTCCTCGACCTGACGATAGCCGGTTAATACACCATTCAGTACCGAGCTTAGATATACCCGTTCGCCATCTCCGCTTAAAGCGAAGGGAGCAGTAAGGCCTGGATTGCCAAAATGCCGGTCTTCGTAGAAAACAATGTATCCATTAGCAGGAATACTTGTACCTGCGGCGATTTCGTATTTGGTCAGATTGGAGCCGCTGTCGCTGAGGAACCAGCCCCCAATGTCAATGGCAGTACCGGTTGTATTATGCAGCTCAATCCAGTCCGGACTATTACCGGGCGAGTTGGCTAACAGCTCATTAATAACTACAGTTTCGGGATTGGGAATAATGCCATTGTCATCCGTGCCCGGTGAGCCACCGATGTATGCACTTGCACGCCATGAGTCTTTATCGTTCCAATCTTCAGGGTTGGTGTTAGCCTGGTCTATTATGGTTAGAGAGAAACCATCGCCATCGGCAACGGAACGCCAGCCATCCCTGTAACTGAA
>CAZJIR010000396.1:0-3095 GCA_964546095.1 uncultured Pirellulales bacterium | reverse complement strand
AATTTTTGCCAAACGTGCAGGTAGCTCCAATTATGGGGCAAGCTTGTTTTTCACCCCCCGGCCAAAACCCGGCCAACTAATATCAAATTAACAAATTCGCTAATCAACTAATTCGCCAATCAACTAATATCGGGAAAAAACCATCAGAATCATCCTCGACACTCCCAAATGGCTTGATAAGCCTTTAATCTTCATCCTGCTCTTGTATCGCTGGCTGCGCTTCGGCTATGCCTTTAGAAAAATCCCCCTGACAAGAGGCAAATTCGCCATAGTTGACCCCGAAGATTACGACCGGCTGATGCAATACAAATGGCACCTCCGCAAAGGCTCCCGCACCTGCTATGCCGTACACTCGCTCACAAATGGCAAAAAAGAGCCTCGAAAAAACGCCTATATGCACAATCTTGTTATTGATATTCCTGATGGCATGTTCTGCGACCACATCAACCACAACGGCCTGGACAATCGCAGGGCCAACCTCCGCACAGTAACACGCACTCAAAACGTCTGGAACAGAAGAAAATTTAAAAGACACTCCCGCTCAAAATACAAAGGCGTGGACTGGTCTAAGGACATGAAACGCTGGCGGGCCAGAATCCGCGTCAACGGCAAACGAATCTACCTCGGCTCATTCAAAAACGAAATCCAAGCCGCCAAAAAGTATGATGAGGCGGCGAAGAAATACCACGGTGAGTTTGCCAGCACAAATTTCTCAGTATCGCCAGGCCGCTAAAGCCGGAGTTTATCCGGCTGAAGTTTACCCGGCTTTAGACGGGACGGAACGGAACAAAGCCGCAAAGTTATATCATAAGGATTTTGCTCTCCTGAATTTCGAATCCCCGTAGCTTCGTTTTCGCGTAGCAAAACGGCGGGGACCAACTTCCCGAACCAATAATCATTAATCAGTAATTATTAATCATTTGAAAGAGCTTGCCTGGCTCGGCGAAGCTATAGCGAAGACGGCCCCCACCATTTTTTATCTTTACATTGTGGTTTTACATTTTACATTTTAACTTTTTATTTCCCCTTGCGCTGCCTGCGGTTCGGTACTTATTTATTTACTACGTCCTGCCCTAAGGCATCCCTTACGGGACTTACAGGACTGCGTAACACCGAATGTTCCTCATGCTGGCCTCCGGCAGCATCGATTTCTTTTTACTTTTTGATTTTTACATTGTGATTTTGATATTTACGCTTTGATATTTAATTTTTCCCGAGATACGCTTCACCAACGACGAGATACGAATTTTGCTCCCGCAAAATTCCCCTTGCCTTCCCGACTCTTCCACCGTAATATTATCTTGTCGTGCGGACGTTCATTGATTTCATCACCATAGGAGTAGTTAATGTAAGGTATGCTGTGAATACTATTTTTAACTTGTCTGTGAAAGAAAGCCATGCGTAAGCTATCTGTAACTTTTATAAATTCGTTGAAATCTGGTTTTCTTGCTGGAATTACAAAAAAGGTTATTTCAGATTCTGACCTTACTCTTGAAATCAGGGACAACTGCATCAATATCTACTACAAGGGTAACTCTCTCCTGAAACTTTCAGAATCTACTTCCGGACGGTATAAAGCAGATATTCATGAGAAATTTAGGGATGGTTTAGACATACCTTTAAATTTTATTGACCAGGAAACAACTGCCGGGTTCTTGAACAATATTCCCCTGCTCAAAGAAAATGTCATTAGATACGGTAAGCACTCGCTTGAGATCGAATATGAGCAAATGATTATTAGGGCAAATAACTTTGAGCCAAGGAACAATAGTGAATACTATATTATTGACAGGCAATATGTAATTGGTAAGCAACGATTCGATTTAGTGGGCATCTTTTGGGATAGAAAGGCCAGAAGAAAAGGGCAGGAAGTATATTTGTGCTTTATAGAAGTAAAGTTTGCGCTTAACCAGGACATATCGGAAGTTCACAATCAACTAAATCGGTATTATAAAGCCATAAGACCCAGAGCTAAAAACATTGCCGAAGAAGGCGAAACTATATTCCGCCAAAAGCTGGAATTAGGTCTATATAACCAATCTGCAGAGAGAATCGAAGCGATGAAAACTTTATCTTTTTCAAAAGATATTTCTCAGTTTCAATTCGTTTTGGTCTTGGTAGATTACAATCCCAATAGTTTAAAATTGAATCTTGATAGTTTATCAGAGTTGCCATTTGCCAAACAGGTCAGGGTGTTCTATGGTGGATTTGCAATGTGGAAGCAAAATGTAAAACCTCTCGCGAGTTCCCATGCTGAATAATATTCTTATACGGAAACCATATAATCAGTAGTAAGGCGGTGCGGACAAGCTTTCTTTGCAAGGAAAAGTTCGAGTAGGTTGATTCTCTCAATATTGAATTGAGCAAGTAATGATATTCTCGTTTTATTTTAGGGGGTAATAATTATGGGAGCAAATAAAATTGAAGACAATCTGGAATTACAGCGAATACTATGGGCATGCTACAAATACTGGCAAAGCGAATCATTACCGCCCTATGAAAGAATTATTTGTTATACTTGGGTTCTTGGGCCCTATGAAAAAAGGTTTGGCACCAAGTTTCATCAGTCTAGATTACGAAATCTAACAAAGCTTGGATTATTGAAGCAAGATCAGACTTCAAGAGGCGGAAACCGACGTTATTACAAGATAGCAGATCCTACCCAACTTAGTGTTCTTTTGAGAAAGTGGAAACTGAATTAAGAGCGCTGTAGTAAATCCAAATACTAAGGACAGCTACGACTAGGAACAGCGCAAAAAACAGTTGCTATCCCTAATTATCAAGTATATGAGGTAAAAAATTATGCATAAATGGATGATAAATGTGATTTTGTTTGTAATGTTAGTATTAGGGATATGGAGTCTGTACGCTCCAGAAAAATCGATGATTTCTAAAAGAATTGGAATTATTCTCTTGTTCCTTAGTTTTATTGTTGCGATAGTCAATAACTTTCATACATTCGCCCAAGACCCTTCTTCACAACAGGTCGGAACACTTGAACCAAAGTACTCAAGAACATACAGAGACAGTGATAAATCCTATACTGGTGTGGGCATGGACCAAAGCTCGCAAATATTTGAAGTCCAAATGGGCGA
>CAZJIR010000395.1:0-3097 GCA_964546095.1 uncultured Pirellulales bacterium | reverse complement strand
AACCGCTAATGAGAAATTGAAGCAAGAGAACACTGAACTCTACCGAAAACAAACAGAAATTCTGAACAACATGACGAGTGTGGAAACACCAAAGAAGTAACTCTCTTCGTTCCATTAAATCCTGAAGAAATCAAAGCGTCAGCTAATCTTCAAAGGTGTTCATTGGCGTTTTACCATAGCAATTTCAATCCACTGTCCAGCACTAATTAGCAATCGAATTTTCCAAAACTTTATTTTCTTTTACAGGTGAGAGCTTCTGTATAGGTTTGCAATCCAGCGGCAAAAAGAAAGTAAAAGTTGTGCCTTGGTCCACTTCGCTTTCAACCTCTATTCTACCACCATGCATCATCACGATTTTGTGAACAATAGCAAGCCCTAAACCTGTGCCCTGAATTTGTTTGCCGCGTTGGTTTACAGTGTAGAAACACTCAAATATTTTCGCAAGTGCCTCTTTGGGTATTCCTATACCCGTATCGCTGACACTTATAACTAATTCTTCATTCCGGCGCTGAACATTAATGGACACCCGTCCTTTCTCAGGTGTGAATTTGATAGCGTTACCAATTAAGTTTGTTAAAACTTGATTAATTTTTAAACGGTCGAATTTTGCCTCAGACAAATCCTCAGCCAGCTCAAGCAACAGCTCAACCTGATTTTTCTGCGCATAAAGAGTCATTGTTTCGTGTACTTCTGAAATGACTTCCTTTATGTCGTTATTTTGGACATTTAAATCCATCCTGTTGGTTTCAAGTTTCTGAAAATCCAGGACATTATTAATCAGAGCACTGAGTCTATCGGCGTTCCTCTTTGCAATGTTCAAGTACTTCTTTTGTTTCTTATTAAGCCGGCCTGCTACACCATCGAAGACAATAGAGACACCTTCTCTAATAGCGGCCAGAGATGTACGCAACTCATGTGCAACTATGGATATAAATCCTGATTTCTCATCTATCATCTTCTTGACTTTCTCCTCTGCCGCCTTATGCTCAGTTATGTCCCTGATTACACCTATCGAACCTGTGGTTTCGTTTTCGGCATTTTTCAAAATACTTAGCGAAATATCCACATCTATTATCCTTCCGTCTTTCTTAATCATCCTCGTTTCTAATAAATTGTGCTGCATTCCATTTTGTCTGATGTCGAAGGCTCTTATTTTCTCCCACTCCTCTGCCGGGTATAGTGACCGGACAGGCCTGAGGTATAAATCCTCTCTGTTCATACCCAGGAGATTCTCCGTAAACTTGTTCCAGGAAACGAGACGTTCTTGCTCGTCTACCATTGTGATTGCAACCGCCGAATTTTCAAAAATCATCCGGTACCTCTCCTCTGCTAACTGACGCTCGTACTCTGCCCTTTTATGCTCAGTAATGTCACTAAGTGCAACTATCACATACGTGCAACCGTCTATTGTTACCGGTTCGGCACTCATACGGAACCAGGGCATTATCTCTTTATTATCAATCTTGAGCATAGGATGGATTTCTATATCGCGAACAGATTGTCCGGAATCGAACACACTTTTTATGGTTTTCAGGAGCAAACAGTCTGTGCAATCAGGATTGTATCCACACCCCTTCGTATTTTCATTGCAGGTGCTGTTGGTACAACCCAGAGAATTACTTATTTGCTGATTAACAATTTGCTGATATTCTTTTTTAACTATCTGCTTGATAGAATTGTTTATCCGGGCGACTACCATATTACCATCAACTAAAAGCATGCCAACAGGTGCAGCATCAAATATTGCCTCCAGGTTCTTTTGTTTTCTTCTAAGTGCACCCTCCATTTTCCTGTGTTCAATTGCGTTTTTAATCACCCTTGGGATAGATTTGAGGTAATATCGTTCGATGTCTTTTATAACATAATCATAAGCACCTCCTTTCCAGGCATTGATGGCCACTTCCTCGTCACCAGCCCCAGTAACAACTATAATCGGGATATCCTTTATCGAATCCAGAATATCAAGTGCTGTTCCGTCCCCAAGGGAGTAATCAGAAATTATGACGTCAAATTGTTCAGAAGCCAATATGCTCTGAGCATCCAAAATAGACCCAACTGCTGTGTAATCATACGGAAGTTTTTCATCTTTTACAAAGCGTTCAAAAGCCATTTGGTCAAGCTTGTCGTCTTCAATCAGCAAAATTTTATTTCTGTTATTTTCCATAACCTTCCCATTAAATTTGTAATTCACTTGAACCCCAATACAGCTTGACTTCCCTGATCATAAAAATTATAAGACATCATCAGGATATCCAACGTTACGTTCAGTTCTTTGGTGTATTCTTTTTAAGAACAGGATGGTGGATCTACCGCACCTTTCTGCTCGCTTTTTCACACTGCTCAATGTTCGCCCAGCGTTTTGATTCCCAACACATTTGAAATTTTCTCAACCAACTCTGAGAAATCAAACGGTTTAGCAATATAATCCACAACCCCATAAGATGAAGCTTTAGCAATGTCTTCTGCCTCGCAGAGTGCAGTGCACATTATTACAGGTATTTCCTTTAAGTCCGGGCGATTACTCATGTGCTCAAGGACCTCGTGTCCGCTCATGCCCGGCATATCAATATCCAGAAGTATGAGGTCCGGTTTCTCACTTGCTGCTTTCTCTAATGCCTCTTGCCCATTGCTGGCCGTAACAATCTCGAATTTGCACCATTCAAGCCTGCATTGTACTGTGCTGACCAAATCAGGTTCGTCATCTATAACAAGTATCTTGGCCGAGCGGGACTTCTTTTTTAACTTAGATAATCCAAACATTCTATACTTATCCTCTGAGGTTTTTTATCCGAACTTATTGCTATTTCTGCCTTATAAAACTGCCTTTACAAATGCTTATCGACCTGAATTCAGTGTTATTTTATTAAAAAACATGTCTAAAATCGGAAAAATAGCAAGACAACCTGTGTATTTTATTCAAATTTAAGTGTTTATAGGACGATGGGAATTTCTGAAGTGTTAAAAAAGGCCGTGAGTAGTTTGTTTCCAGAACTCACAGCCTTTTATCTCAATTAGTAAATTATACTTAACCTCAGTTCTAAGTTTTTTCGTCATAACCAAGCTGGTGTTCGCATCAACATCAAAGCGAAGATGTCAT
>CAZJIR010000394.1:0-3099 GCA_964546095.1 uncultured Pirellulales bacterium | reverse complement strand
GGATAACGTCCAACGAAAGACTGGTCCCTGCCAAAATGACAACTTTTGGAGGATTCTACTCCGTCAGGGGTTATGAGGAAGACGAAATTGTTGCCGATGGCGGTATCATTATGTCCGGCCAATATGAGTTTGACCTTGTGAAGCACAAAGAATCCCTGGAGAATCGCGAAGCGAATTCAGAGGGAGCACAGGAGAACAAACTCTGGCTCAGAAAACTAGCCCCATTGGCCTTTATTGATTTGGGCCGGGCTAAAATAAAAAGTCCCGTCGTTGGTGAGCGGAGAGTTCGTGAGTTATGCTCAATAGGTATAGGTACGATTGTTGAAATCGAGGATAATTTTAGTGCAGGTATATATTACGGCTGGCCCCTTCGAGGAACTAATGAGACGGACAAAGGCGACGGCCGATTACACTTTAGCTGTGTATACCGATTCTAATAGTTTAGCTCGGTATCTAAAGTCTTAATAAATTGTAATCTGAAAAATGATTATCGTACTCACTCTAACTGAGTAAGGAGGAAAAATGAAAGTCTTAAAAAGATTCCGGAAAAAATGTTTTTCTAAACGAAAGATCATTGTGGGCTTTTTGGTGTGTTGCATGTTTTTCAATACGCCGCTCTCGGTTGTGTTGGCGGGGCCCGAAGGAGCTCAGGTTGTTAACGGTCAGGTTTCATTCCAGCAAAGCGGTTACAATACCACCATAACGGCCTCAGACAAATCAATCATCAACTACAACAGTTTCGATATTGCGCGCCCGGAGATTGTCGAGTTTATCCAGCCCGGCAGCAGTGCTTCAGTGTTGAATCGGATACTTTCGGCAAATCCGACGAATATTAACGGGACTCTGCTGGCCAATGGCAGGGTTTTCTTCGTTAATCCTGCTGGTGTGTACATCGGCGGCGGGGCCAGAGTCAATGTAAACCAGCTGGTTGCTTCAGGCCTTAATATAACGAACTCCGATTTTGTCAATGGGAATTATAATTTTACTGGAGGTAACGGTTCTGTAATAAATAGCGGTGATATTACAGCGGAAAAAGTTTATCTGATTGGCCGGCAGGTTGCCAACTCCGGCAGCATAAACTGTCCGGCCGGATATGTTGTAATGGCATCCGGAGACAGAGTATTCCTCGGCGAACCTGGCTCTGATGTTGTGCTGGAGGTAGAGGCACCATCGTTGCCCGAGTCTGCTGACCCGATCGAAGGTTCAGGTGTTCTCAACGAGGGCAATATCAATGCTGCCGGCGGCAAGATAGTTCTGGCCGCTGCAGGTGATATTTACTCGCAGGCAATCTCAAATGTCGGCTCCCTGTCTGTATCGGCTGAAACCGGCGATGCCGGACAGGCGGAACTTATCGCTGCTGATGGACAAATCACCAACGCCGGGACAATTGAGGCCTCCGGCGATAACGGTGGGTCAGTCACTATTGATGGTGGCGAGCTTACGCTCACCACCGATAGTGTGGTCCGTGCTGATGCCGTTGGTAGTGGCGATGGTGGCACAATCCGAATTTGCGCCGACACCTTCGATATCAGCGGTGTGACCAGTGCCAGCAGCACCCAAGGTGCGGCGGGATACGTCATCCTTGATCCTTACGAGGTTACGATCGACACGGCATTAGCCCAAGCAATCGTCAACACTCTTGGCCCTTTGAACACAAACTATATAGTCGAGGCTGAGGATGCGATACATGTTGAGGCACTGGTAGATTCCAGTACCCAGACCACTAGCACCACATTAAGCTTGAATGAGAATGACACCCCCAGCGACGACGGTCTGATCATTAACCTGAACAATCTGATCACGCTCGGTGTAAACCAGACGCTTAATGGTGAGGGGACCGAGATTAATGTTGCCGCAAGCGGCAGTATTCAAAATGGGATTGACGTCACAGCCACCGATGCGACTGTTAACGTCTCTACGGGTACTTACACCGAGGACCTTACGATTAGCACCGACGGTCTGGAATTGAGGTCTACTTCAGGTAACCCCGATGATGTTACCATAAAGGGTGTGGCTAATGTTGACTCTACCTTATGGCCTCTTGCGGCTCCTAATATAGAAATCCTTGGCGATGATGTGTCGGTTCACGGCTTCACGATAGAGGGCCCTGACCCTGTAGCCGGCAAATATGCCAGCGGCATGGTCATTGGTGGGCTAAATGTTGAGGTCTATGACAACAAGTTCTTTGTTCCCAATGCGAGTAGTTGGGACGATGTCTCGCAGGGGATTCAGACCTACCATGGCAGTGTCAACCCGGCCGGGACAGACCTGAGCGGGTTGAATATCCACGACAATGAATTCTCTTCCCTCGGCCCCGGTACGGCAGGGTACGAGGCGATTTATATCAATCCTGTGGCAACCGATCCAACACCTGGAGCGGCAACAATCGCCGACAATACTTTCGGCGGCGCTTTGCTTCGCGGCATCACGACAGAGCGTTCCAATGTGACAATCAGTGGTAATAACTTGAGCACAACATTGGCGCCGGCTGATACGCTGGAGGGTATTCTGGTGCGGAGCTACGCTGCGGCGAACCAGCAGGATATGGCGGTTACAGGCAATACTGTTGACGGCTTCCTCCGCGGGATTCGTATTGGCACAACCGGTCAAACATTGACAAATATCGCTGTCCAGGAAAACACGATAACGGGCAACACGGTTGGTGTTCAAGTTCGCGATTCTGCTGATGGAGTTATTATAAACAACAATGCCATAAGCGGCAATACGACTTATGGCGTGGAAAACATGGATGCGGGCAATACTCTTGATGCATCGGCCAACTGGTATGGGACAAATGACCCAACTAGTGTGGCGGCTGAGGTTAGTGCGAATGTTGACTATACGCCGTGGCTCGATAACGGCACGGACACGGACCTTGTTACACCAGGTTTTCAGGGAGATTTCTCTCATCTACATGTTGATGACGACAGTCCCCAGACCGGCTCAACTGGCAGGATTCAGGAGGCGATAGACTTGGTGACTGGCAGTACGGTCAAAGTAGTTGCAGGGAGTTATACGGAGGACCTCAATATTGATGATTCTGTGACTCTGGAAGGAGCGCAGGCAGGCAGTGCAATAGCTGGCAGGACGGCAGGCGAC
>CAZJIR010000393.1:0-3106 GCA_964546095.1 uncultured Pirellulales bacterium | reverse complement strand
ATAGGTATTGAAGCGAATGGTTCGCCAGTTGGCAGAGAGCGTGTCGCCACAAGCTACAGCCCATACAAAATCAACACCGTGTTGAGAGGAATGTATGGCTGGGATGGCTATATCTTGACGGACTTTGGGATCATTACAGGCAAGAATTTCGGTGTGGAAGATTTGACTCCGGCTGAATGCATGTTGGCGATCCTGGAAGCCGGATGTGATGCTTACGGCGGCGAGGGCCGAAACGGCCAGGAGAGCGTGGATGTGGCAATGGAGGCCTATGCATTGGGAGTTAAGAAGCTCGGCGAGGAAGGCATGAATGAGATCATGAATAAGTCGACTGAAAGGACGCTGAGAACCCACTTCAACATCGGGATAGTTGACAACCCATATCTCAGCATCGAAAAAGCCGAAACGGTTCCCAACAATGCAGAGCACAACGCCCGGGGCTACCAGGCGATGCTCAGATCTGTCGTAATGTTGAAGAATAGTGGCGACATTATTCACCAGGCATCAGCAGGAGCAGGAAAACCGACCGTGTATATCCCCAGAGCCTATTCCCCGGCAACTACGGGGCGGGGAGTCAGGTCAGCATCTGCCAACCCGGCATTCAATCTCGAAGCAGCCGGAGAGTACTTCAATGTCGTAACTGACGCGCTGGCCAAGACACTAACAGGCCCGGCGGATGACAGGGGCAATCCCACGGTATCGCCAAAAGACATTATACGTGCATCTGCAGTAAAAATAGCCCAATGTGACTTCGCTCTTGTCAGGATAACCAGTCCTCAAAACGGGAATCCAACATACATGGGATTCGTAGGCATTACGACCGACGGCAAGGAATATACATATCTGCCTATTTCACTGCAATATCGTCCCTACACCGCAAATTCAGAATTCGTGCGTTTGGAGTCTATCGGCGGAGATATGATCGAGGTGACAGAGACATCGCCTGATGGTTATGGCGATTTAAAGACACGTGTAAAGGAGAATCGCTCATATTTCGGTAAGACCGCAATTATCAGGAATGAAAGTGATCTGGATCTCGTACTGAATACCGCATCTGCGGCAGACAAGGTCATTCTTGCCCTAGACGTGTCAAATCCAATGGTGTTCAAAGAATTCGAGAGCAAGGTTGATGCAATCCTTGTGGGATTCGGTGGTGACAGGTCAGCCTATCTGCCCGACAAAGCCTTCCTTGAGATTATTGCCGGTCAGATAGAACCGTCCGGGTTACTCCCACTTCAAATGCCTGCGAATATGGAGACCGTAGAGGCGCAATTCGAGGATGTGCCGCGAGACATGGAATGTCATGTTGACAGCGACGGCAACACCTATGACTTTGCATTCGGCCTGGATTGGTCGGGCGTGATCAAAGACGACCGCACGGCAAAGTATGATGTTCCTCCGATTGTAGGCGAACCACCTGAATAAATCTAAACGTTGCTATACGATATGCCGCGACCGCGCTCGTATAATACTACCTTGCATAAAATCCTGGCCGGATTGATGGATATTTATGAAATCAGTGGCAATGAAAAGGCGCTGGAAATAGTAAAAAGTATGGGCGACTGGGTATATGCCCGTTTAAGTCAGTTGCCAACCGAGACACTTATAAGTATGTGGAACAGATACATTGCCGGAGAGTTCGGGGGAATGAACGAAGCTATGGCAAGATTGTATCGACTGACCAACGAGCCCCGTTATCTGGAAGTTGCACAATTATTTGACAATATAAGAGTATTCTTTGGTGATGCTGAACATTCTCACGGGTTGGCTAAGAATGTAGATATGTTCCGTGGATTACATGCCAACCAGCACATACCTCAGATTATGGGGGTCCTTGAAATTTATCGTGATTCGGATGCTCCGGAATATTATCATATAGCTGATAATTTCTGGAATATGGCCACCAATGATTATATGTAAAGTATCGGAGGAGTTGCAGGAGCACGTAACCCCAATAATGCGGAATGCTTCACCAGCCAACCGGCAACACTTTATGAAAACGGTTTCGCGGCCGGCGGCCAGAATGAAACCTGTGCTACCTATAATATGCTCAAACTGACCAGAAGCCTTTTTCTCTATGATCAGCGTGCAGAGTTAATGGATTATTACGAGCGCGGGCTTTACAACCACATTCTTGCTTCTGTTGCGGAGCACACCCCTGGAAATACCTATCACGTACCCCTGAGACCAGGTTCCGTAAAACAGTTTGGGAATCCTGCTATGACAGGTTTTAGCTGCTGTAACGGTACAGCTCTCGAGAGTAATACGAAGCTTCAAAACTCAATTTATTTCAGAAGTGCAGACAACCGGGCTTTATATGTGAACCTATATGTACCTTCGACTTTGCAATGGACGGACAGGAATGTAACTGTAACTCAAGCAACAGCTTATCCGAAAGAAGACAACACATTGTTAACCATTGGGGGTAATGGCAGGTTTGACCTTAATGTACGTGTGCCACACTGGGCAACTGAAGGATTTTTTGTAAAGATAAATGGTAAGACTAAAAAAGTTAAGGCTGTGCCGGGAAGCTATCTTACTTTAAGCCGGAAATGGAAAGACGGGGATACAATTGAGTTGCGTATGCCGTTTAAGTTTTATTTAGAGCCGGTTATGGATCAGCAAAATATTGCCAGTTTGTTTTACGGACCAGTTTTACTGGCAGCTCAGGAGCCTGAGCCACGAAAAGAATGGTGTCAGGTAACATTAAATGCAAAAGATATAAGTAAATCGATATCAGGTGATGCTGAGCAGTTGCAATTTAATATTGACGGTGTTGTTTTTAAGCCTTTTTATGAAACATACGGTCGTCATTCGGTTTATCTGGATGTTACCTTAAAATAGTACTAAGGTTAGCAAAATAAAAACTATAAAACCAGGTGAAATTTTCTGCAGATTTTAAATAAGAAAAAGGAATATAAAGTATAGGTATATTTTTAATAATATTTTAGAAGGCAAGTCTTTTGTTGAAAACTATGCGCAAAACGTTTTTTTTGACCCTTATATAGGTAAAGATGCTGGATATTTAGAAGTAAAACGGCTTACAGGTGAAGGTCCAGTATTATTGGTGTTGCCTAAGGAAAATATTGTCATCTTCCCCGATGTTCGG
>CAZJIR010000392.1:0-3106 GCA_964546095.1 uncultured Pirellulales bacterium | reverse complement strand
ATAAGCCGCAGAATACTATCGCCCCCCGGTAATATACGCTGGTATTCAGAAAAATGCATGGGCCCAAACTTAATCCTGAACTTTTGCTGGCACTCCCAAAAATGAGATCCTATTACCAGTGTAGAGCCTAATTTTGCATTTTCAATAGATTCTCCTAATCGGCAATAATGCTCTTGTGGAATATTAATCCACTGCCCAATAAACTGTTCTACATACACTTCTATTCCAAAATAGTCCTGTAGAATCTCTCGCAAGCCTTCAGCATTCCTAGTCTGGCAAACAAGACGACCAGAATAGTGAAGTTTTCCAACGTCAGGAACGGCATCTCTATTACGAAATGAATCTTCTCCTATTCCAAATAAACTCCCGATGTAAACTGCGAATCGGTCCTCTTCTGGGCGGTCATGGCTCACACTTTGCTGGTTACACGCCCATGCCCGATAGAAAAGGGATATCATTCGATGATTAAAAACATTCAGGAAGCTTGCAAGCGTTTTGTCTTTATGGTTATGTAATCGATCATGGACATACTCAGTTATAGGCAGAGGCATAGGCCCGTTGGTACCAAGAAGTCCGAAAAAATTAATGACCATCCGACCAGGATATTCATCCGTAGCTTTGAAATAGGCCTCTATGGCTGAGGATGCAAACGCTAAAGACACATTTTGACAGAACCTGATGGGGTCATATTGAGGTCGTTGTGAATGTCCGATACGCGGCAAATGTGAGTAGGCACACTCGAACTGTCGCACCGCTTGGAAAAAGTCGAACGCATATGGTTTGTCCAGTAATGCCTGCGTCAAAGAATTGGACTCAGGCCGTCTCTCATCTTCCATCGCATAATCTCTCCACGTTCAAGTGATTTCACTACGGTTTCAGTAAAGGAATTAATCGAAACATATTTGGCGAAAAATTGTTCTAGAACAGCACCAAGGAGAAACACACCGGTTCCCTCGAATACCGCTTCTTCCAGAGTTACTGTTACCTCCAATCCACGTGCAAATGCGATTGAACCTGATGTTGTGATTCTACGAGTAATCGGCTTGCAACTTATTGATTTGACACCATCAATTTGCTTGCGAGTTTGCAAATCACTGACATCACTATATAATCGCAAAAGATCGCGCAGTGCGGATGCACCTTCACGGTCATCAGTATTAGTAAGCGAAAGATAGTTCAGCGACAAGTGATTAATAATGCGCCACGCAATTTCCCCCTCGGCATGGGACGGCTTGGGTAAGGTTGGAGCCCCAAGGCAGCGAACTGATGTGCAAGGTGCTGTCTTCTCCATCGTAAAATCAGACTTCCCTACTCCAATTGGCATATGCAGGGGCAGATCACGGTTTGTGCACAGAGCCTCCACACCTAATTGCTTCAGGTCTGTACTATACGGTGCGGCCGTTGAATCTACAAGAGAGATGTAAACTTCACTGCCTGTATAACTTCTCGATCTTCGGCCACGCAATCTTGTACCCTGGGATTGTGACCTTGCTACTCTGTTTGTAACATAATAGGTCTCTGTACTGATGCCTCCCAGATCTTTCGCCAGATAAAAAGGAAGAAACTCTTGTAGCTGGTCTGACAGAGCTCCATAACCCATTACTTTGGTAAGCTTGTAAACCTCGAAATCCTGTGCGCGAGTTCGGTCCGGAACTACGTGAAACTCAGAAACTTTGTCTGATACAAGTATGCGGTCAAGCCGTTTTTCAAAAAGGTTTATTGCTGGCGAACAGAATAATCCGAAATTATCAGCATTGACGGCACCCTCAAGTTCAATATTCGACTCTCGGAACAAAATAATAATATCCAATTGATTTTGGTCGCAGCGTTGGATTACACCGCCCAAATCAGTAAGTTCGATAGACATAAATCGTTGAGGAAATGCGAAGTACTCATGCAAAAGACGATATCCCTGAAAAGATCTCGCATCATAAGGTAGTAGTTTTTGTTTTTGTTCGAAACCCACACGCCGAATACAAGAAGCATCAAGAACCTTTTGCCACTTTACGGGTCTGGTCGCTGGTTGGATCACAACCGCTAAGGCGTTTGCGAAAAATTGTTCGTACAAATGCATTGGGATCTCGCCGGCACCCATAAGATGTAAGGTCAAGGAGTCCAGTTTCAACTCACTAAAGCTAAGCTCCGCAGTGGATTGTATGCTAATTTTAATTCCGGCTACTACATTGGGTAAGTTGGGCACTTCAAGTGAGGCCAGCTCACGTGTATAGTAGTTTGCCTGATTTATCTTAATGGGCCATAGGGTAACGTTATGTGCAGTCTGATATTCGCATCTGGTTTGATCCGTTTTACCCAGCTTACTGTAAAGCGAAGAACCTCGAGGGATTAAAAAACCGTCAGATAAACCACCCTCATTAAGATCTGGCTCGAACTGTACAATACACATAGAGGGTGTGGGTGCTAAATAATGAGGATATATTGTTTCAAGCAAAGACTGTGTAAACCTGGGAAACTCTGCGCTTAGTTTGAGTTGTACTCTCGCAGCAAGAAAAGCAAAGCCCTCGATCAACCGTTCAACAAAAGGATCCTGACAAGGCTGAAACTCGTCCAGCCCACCAAGGCGACCAGCTATTTTAGGAAACTCCTTTGCAAACTCCGCCCCCATTGCACGAAGATGCGCAAGTTCACGATTGTACAGGTCCAGCAGCCGCCTATCCACTTACCTCGCCCTTTAATTTGTGATGGCCGGTCTCTACGTCAACCTCCGTTTTAACGAAAAGATGGTCGGGCAACGGTTGTGCCCACAATTCACCCTCTATTTCGAATGTGAGGGTACGGATGTTCTCGGAATCTAGCGGAGTAACAATACGAACGGACAGTTGTTTATGTGTAATTCTCGGTTCAAAACATAAAATAGCTTCCTTTACTCGTGCTTCATACTCTGCCGGACTAATAGCTGAGATGGTTGCACCGCACAAGTCAGGTATGCCATAGTTTAGCACAGACTGCGCTGCCTGGCTAAAGTCGTATATATTATCGCGAAATGGGTGGCTCTTCGAATTCAAGATCATCTCCAAGTCTCGAAGTACTGCACGTTTGTATCTTCTTAGGGATACTACGCGCTGGTCACGGCTTTCCTTCCTCACTT
>CAZJIR010000391.1:0-3122 GCA_964546095.1 uncultured Pirellulales bacterium | reverse complement strand
AGACTTAACAAAGAATTTGACTATTACACGGAGCTTGCAGAGGCGGTAAAGAGTTTTGCATAGAAAATACATTCTGTCTTGTTCGTATTGAGAGAGTTTGTGTAAAGGAAGGGCTATGAGTCAAATAGCTGTAGAAAATAAAATGCAGCTTGGGCAATTACTGCTTGCGCGCGGCGTAGTAACTGCTGAGCAGATTGATAATGCTCTGGAAGAACAAAAAGAGAAAGGCCATCGAAAACTGCTTGGCGAGCTTTTTGTGGAGATGGGCTATTGTACGGAGAATCAGATAGCCTCGGCGCTTGCAGAGGCCTATGGTGTGCCTTACGCGCAGATTAACCCAAAGATATGCGACACGAATGCGATTGAACTTTTACCGAGGGATTTTCTCGAAGAATATGTTGTTCTGCCGCTGTTTAAGGTTCATGATATGCTCACGGTGGCGGTGAGCGAGCCGACAAACGTGTTCCTAATAGATGAAATAGAGCGGATAAGCGGCTGTAAAGTCCAGATAGTATGTTCAACAAGTAAAGATATCAAAGCTACTCTCCAGACATATCTGCCGGCTGCCAATGTCTTTGTTATTGACGATATTATTGACGACGAGGGGCTGGAAGACTTCACGTTGATAGAAAATATCACGCAGGATATAAGTGACCTTGAGGAAATAGCTGGCCAGTCGCCTGTCGTAAAGCTGGTAAATTATCTGCTTTATAACGCTGTGAGGGAAAACGCCAGTGACATCCACATAGAGCCAGATGATAAGAAACTACGGGTTCGATACAGAGTTGATGGTAGATTATACGAGAAGATGTGTCCACCTCATCAAATGCATTCTGCGATTGTTTCACGCGTTAAGATTATGGCTGAACTGGACATCGCCCAGAGGCGCCTGTCGCAGGATGGGGGTATCCATGTGTTAGTGGAAGGAAGGCCTATCGATTTGCGAGTATCGGTCATGCCGGGCAACTTTGGCGAAAAGGTGGTTATTAGAATTATAGACCCACATAAGATTCTTTATAGTCTTGAATCTCTCGGTTTTACCTATGAAAATCTCAAACTGTTCAGACAGGTAATACAATCTCCGAACGGTATTGTTTTAGTAACAGGTCCGACCGGTTCGGGTAAAAATACTACCCTCTATGCGGCACTTGTTGAGTTAAACAGTGATGAGGTTAATATCTGCACGGTGGAAGACCCCGTGGAGTGTAATATAGAGGGTGTAAATCAATTCCAGGTCAATGAGGGAGCAGGATTTGAATTTTCAACAGCTCTGCGTAGTTTATTAAGGCAGGACCCGGATATCGTTATGGTTGGCGAGATTCGCGATGAAGCTACGGCCAATATTGCAGTACAGGCAGCATTGACGGGCCATCTGGTCTTATCAACCCTGCATACTAATGATGCTCCCGGAGCGGTAACTCGTTTGCTGGATTTAGGCGTCGCTCCTTATCTTGTTAGTGCTTCGCTGATTGCAATCCTGGCCCAGCGGTTAGTGCGCAAGATATGTTCCAATTGTAAAACAGAGTATGAGCCGCCCGTGAGTATCAGGAAGGTGGTTGAGAAAATAATTGGAGAAATCCCGACATTTTATCGAGGCGTAGGTTGTAAGAAATGTCGGAACACAGGCTATGCCGGTCGAATTGCTATTCACGAGTTGTTTATACCGGATGAGGAGATTCTGGAAATGATTAACGAGCGGCAGAGCTTGAAAAAGTTGAGAACAAAAGGACTCGAGAAGGGAATGGTCTCCTTGCAATCGGATGGAATCGAAAAGGTAAAAGCGGGGATTGTATCTGTCGAGGAAGTATTGAGAACAACACAAGCGGAAATCTGATACACATAGTTTAGTTGGATACGGTATCTGCAATGTGAGATTAGAGTGTATGGCTATTTCGGCAACAAAAACTTCAGAAGAGCTTGATTCTATAAAAAAAGGTGAAAATTCGCTGGCCGCTGGCAAAAGGCGCGGGCAGGGAAGAGATGGTTCAGGGGCCTTTAAGGACGCCGAAACCGTTTCGAGTTCTCAAATGCAAAAGGATTATGGCAAGGCATGGTTGGAAGCTACGGTACCGGTGCGCCAGCAGCTATCGAGAGCAAAAGTCAAGCAATCAGAGCTTATACTATTTACAACACAGTTATCGGTTATGCTCGATAGTGGTGTTGTAATCAGTGATGCGCTTGATGCTATTGTACAGCAGACCGATCACGGCACGTATAGAATGATAATCAAAGATGTGGCTGATACGGTAAAAAACGGCGAAAATTTTTCAAAGGCACTGACCGGCTATCCAAAAGTATTCAATTCGATGTTTATCAGCATGGTGAAGGCCTCGGAAGCATCCGGCAGAATGGCGGAAATGCTCAACGTGCTCAGCGGCTATCTGAACTTCGAATCCGAAACCCGGAAACGTATCAAAGGCGCACTTACTTATCCGTTCATAATGGCGTTAATGGCTGTTGCAGCAACGGGTACTATGATGTTCTTTGTTTTACCGAGGTTTATGAGAATTTATGAATCCAAGGGAGCTGCGCTGCCAAAAATCACACAAGTATTAGTTGGCTTCAGCAAAATGTTGGGGAATTTCCAGGTCATGACGGCTGTAGTAACAACCCTGATATTTGTCTCGGTGGCTTTATATTTCTGGGCAGGTACAGTAATCGGCAGACGTACGATAGATTTCATAAAAATCCGAACACCTGTAATTGGCACGATGTTTATTGATACCATAGTAACTCGCAGTATGCGTATTATGGCAACAATGGTCAATACGGGCGTTAATCTTTTAGAATCGATACTTGTGGTTCAGGGCTCGTGCGAAAACTTTTACTTTCAGCGGCTTTGGACGGGAGTGAATGAAAAGATTCGGGATGGATACCAGTTATCGGAGTCCATATTAATTTCACCTGGTAGTGATTTAATTGCCCCTGGTATTATCCAAATGCTTCGTGCCGGAGAAAAAAGCGGCAAGCTTGGTGATGTTTGCGATAAGATATCGGTTTTTTATGAAAAGAAGCTCGAAGCTTCGATCAGAAACGTGATGGCTCTTATAGAGCCGGTAATGATAACCATTATGGGTAGTATTATTGGAACGATTGCCATAGCGCTACTGCTGCCGGTTTTC
>CAZJIR010000390.1:0-3127 GCA_964546095.1 uncultured Pirellulales bacterium | reverse complement strand
ATTACATATCTGATGAACGTTAACGAAGCCATTAAGTCACTACCGGTGGTTTCCCTCGTGGGCGATGAGGAGGAAACTTTTTATGAACCAAATGGCGTGATGGCCATCGTTGGTGGACACTATGGGGCGGACGGCCGATGGGTATCGGATGGCCCGGGTACGTACAATAATCCAATACACCGAGGAATGGCATACGAGCGTCCTGTATCATTTGAGCTTATTAAACCGGAAGACAACTCAGGTCTTCAGATTGACTGTGGAATTCGCGTCCATGGGAGTGACTATATGCGTCCGCGGTATCGTCGCAGAGATGGTGTCTGGAGCGGAAATGCCAAATTCAGTTTCAGGCTTTATTTCCGCAGCAGGTATGGTGAGAAATGGCTTGAATATCCGTTGTTCCCCTTTGAGGTTGAACGTTTCAGGAGTATCGCTCTGCGTGGAGGCCACAATGATAGAACTAATCCGTTCATTAAAGACGAGTTGCTCAGGCGATTGCATAAAGATATGGGTAATGTCGCCAGTGGTGGAATGAATGCTAATCTCTTCATCAATGGGGAGTACAAAGGTTATTTCAATCCCTGTGAGCACATTAAAAATGCGTTCTGCCAGGAATGGTATGAGAGTGATAAAGAGTGGGACGTGATGACGATGAGCGGAGTCCGTGACGGTGATGCGGTAGCATGGAACGATATGATTAACTACGCTCGAAGCAATAATCTGTCCAACGATGAGCATTATCGATATATCAGTCAACGCCTCGATATACCGGCATTTGTGGACTATCTCATCTTGCAGCTCTGGTGTGGTAATTGGGATTGGCCACAAAATAATTGGTCTGCTGCCAGCGAACGCTCGGATGAAGGGCTGTGGAGGTTTTTCATCTGGGATGCAGAAGGTGGAATGTTCGCGGATCGACTCGGGACAGTTTATTTTGATAGGCTTAACTCTCAGGGTAACGCTAACGGCTGGTTGTACCGCGCGCTTAAAGTTAATTCCAATTTCAAACAACTCTTTTCGGACCGTATATACAAACATTTCTACAATTATGGTGCTCTTACTGAGGAAAATATAAGAGAGCGGTTCTTAGAGCTTCGTGAGGAGATGTCAGGGACTATTTCCAACATGAATATGTATGTTCTGAATACATGGGTGCCGGATAGGCTTAGTATCTTTTTGAGTGCTTGCATTCAGGAAGGTATGTATACATTTCGCGGCCCAACATTAGAAGTGAACGGCTTTGAGCAGCATGGGGGTGAAGTTTCGGCCGGTGATAGCTTTACTTTGACTACTCTTGGCAGGCCTCAGATAATTTATTATACCATTGATGGTTCCGACCCACGTCTACCTGTAGAGTCGCCGATCCAGACTACCAGTACAACCCTTATAGTTGAAAATGCTGCTAAACGGGTACTCGTTCCGACCGGCCCAATTAGCAACGACTGGAAAGGTGGCAGGGGCTTTAACGATTCCGCCTGGTTGGTCGGTTCCGGCAGTCCGGGTGGTATCGGTTACGAAAGAAATTCCGGCTATGAAAACCTGATAAGCCTTGACCTCGAAGACCGTATGTATGGAACAAATGCCACCTGTTATATCCGTATTCCGTTTGCTTTTAACGCTAACCTGGACAACTTCGATTTTATGACACTGAAAATGCGCTATGATGATGGCTTCATTGCTTACCTCAACGGCGTTGAGCTGGTCCGGCGCAGTTTCACCGGTGAGCCGACATGGAACTCCAGCGCTGACACCGGCCGCTCCGACTCCGAAGCTGTGAACTTCGAGCACATCGATATTTCTCTTTTTCTAAATACGCTTCATCTCGGTAACAATATCTTAGCCATCCATGGTCTGAATTCTTCTACCACCAGCTCCGACCTTCTAATCTCTGCCGAGTTGGTCATTGGCGAGAGGACGCTCATTGACGATATCGAAATTATATCACCTGGTGCAATAGAATACACAGACCCGTTCACGTTGAATAATAGCGCACACATCAAGGCGAGGGTATTAAATAATGGTGTTTGGAGTGCCCTGAACGAAGCGACCTTTGCCGTAGTCCCTGTAGCGGATAATCTGCGCATTACAGAGATTATGTATAATCCTTATAGCCCGGACGAATCAGACGAGCCAAATGAAGAATATATCGAGCTTAAAAACATCGGGGCCGAAACAATTAATCTGAACCTGGTTAAATTCACCAACGGAGTTGATTTTACTTTCCCGAGCATTGAGCTTGCACCCGGCGAATACGTTGTTGTAGTTCAGGACATTGACGCTTTCGAGGCCCAATACGGCCAGGGAATCAATATTGCGGGCCAGTACACAGGCAGGCTCAACAATGCAGGTGAGCGCATCAGGCTTGAAGATGCTATAGGTCAAACGATTCTGGATTTTAGTTACAGGGATGGCTGGCGTTCTGTTGCTGATGGCGATGGTTTCTCTCTTACGATAATAAACCCGGCTAACGCTGACCATAACGGTTGGAACGAGAAAGACTCCTGGCGTGCAAGTGCCTACTTTGGAGGCTCACCTGGCGAAGATGACAACGGCATTATCCCTAATCCGGGAGATATAGTTATTAATGAATTATTAGCTCATTCGCATGCCGGTGCCTCCGACTGGATTGAGCTGTATAATACAACCGATGCCGCTATTGACATTGGCGGCTGGTTCCTCAGCGACAGCGGCTCTAATCTAACCAAATATGAGATTGCCGTGGGTACAAGGATTGCGCCTGATGGATACATTGTTTTTTATGAAGACCAGCATTTCAACAATCCGACCGCCTCGGGCTCTCATGAGCGTTTTGCCTTAAGCGAAAATGGTGAACGGTTATATCTAAGCTCTGCACAGAATGATGTTTTGACCGGCTATCGTCAGGTTGAGGATTTCGGAGCTTCAGAGACCGACGTATCTTTTGGCCGTTATTATAAGTCGAGTACCAATAATTACAATTTTGTCTCGATGTCTGAGAACACACCGGGCTCAGCCAATTCATATCCAAAGGTTGGCCCGATGGTCATCACTGAGATTATGTACAATCCATCCTGGCCTGATGGCGGTTCATATACTAATGACCAGTATGAATACATCGAGCTGTACAATATCAGCGCCGAATCTGTAACCT
>CAZJIR010000389.1:0-3139 GCA_964546095.1 uncultured Pirellulales bacterium | reverse complement strand
AAGGCTGTGTGGGCCTCTGAAGAAGAACTGTCCACTCTGTAAGGTTTCGGGGCCAACAAGTTTGTCAGCGAGCGGCAAATCTTGGGCGTTTATCAAATACGCAAGAAGACAAAGCTGTTCGAGAAAGTTGGCTGGTTTTTCTGGAGAGTCGGTACAGAGAGAAAAGATATTCCTGTCTGAAAGATTAACTACATAATCAGAGTTCAACAGTGTAACAATATAGCGCTCAGGGTTGCTGAGATATCGGCACTTTGCCAGTTTGGCTGTATTTGTGCGGTCGAGCTTCTCAAGTTGTTTCCAAAGACCTTCGTGAGCCATTGTGTTTCATGCCCCTATTTAGGTTTCGTCTCTATCGAGCTTCATCAGCGAGTTTTTTGTGAAACTCTTTATATTCCGCTATTGTATTTAGATTAATGAGCCAGTTTGCATCTTCCAGTTCAAAATACTTGACTGTACATAAAGTGAATACATCTGATATTTTACGTTTTCCCAATAAAAGAGCTTGATCTATAGCTTTGAGTGCACTTTTACGATAGATAGCAAAGAG
The DNA here is from genome assembly GCA_964546095.1 of uncultured Pirellulales bacterium. Taxonomy (GTDB): domain Bacteria; phylum Planctomycetota; class Phycisphaerae; order Sedimentisphaerales; family Anaerobacaceae; genus NIOZ-UU13. The sequence continues at coordinate 2,592 of CAZJIR010000389.1, read as the reverse complement.
TGGCTCATGTTTTCCTTCGCCGGTGGTTGGAACAACTATATCCGCTTGGCTTTCAGAGGCTTCACTGAGCATCCTGTTGATACAGGCCAGGTTGATGTTTGGAATGTCACAGGCAATGACGAAATTAAATTCATTGGCTGAGGCTTCAAGAGCTGAGGCTATACCCATCAGAGGTCCCTGTCCCTGTATTTTGTCCGGAACAACCTCAAAACCCAGGAATGCGTACTTATCAGGTTCATTAGCACTTATAAGTATTTGGTTAAAACATCTACTAAGCCGGGCACAAATTCCCTCTATCATAGACTGGTCCTTAATCGGTAGCATACTTTTATCAGTGCCCATTCTGCTGCTGAGACCGCCTGCCATAATTATAGCAGTGGCCTTATTTTGTATTATCCATCTGTTGTCTATAAGCTTTATCCTGTCGAGGCCGAAGTCAAAGCTTTTTCCATCCGAAGAAACGATGCTGTCGGCATATTTTTGTACATCCTGGGCTGAGCTTTTCCATGTTTTCAGGTTATTGTTTCTGGCCATAAGGAAAAGGCCCGGCTCGACCACCTGCCTTAGTGAGTTCGATTCACAAATCGATACCGCATTAGGGCTAATTACATCCAGCAGGGCGGTTATGCCTTCCGAGAGGTGTTCTTTTAGAACGCGCAGCCAGAAAACCCGGCTCGCACCAGCGGCTAAAAGTCTTGAAGTATCTTTACCTGTTTTACTGTTGGTTTCTTCCGTGATGCAATAAACGCCTTCCAGCGAAGAGCATACTCCGCAACCTTCTCCACCGCGGGGACATTGTCCATCTTTGGCTTTTATAGTAGTAACTTTTATTCCTATGATGTTGTGGTCTTTACTGAGTTTTTTCAGAAGTACACAAGCCAGCTCTGTTTTTCCAACATTAGCTCCGGCCGAACCAATCATTAACATTCCATCAAGTTTGAACATTTTATTCCTTAGTGTTCTTGGCGATGGTTTTTGAGCATAGCGATAACTTCATCGATTGAGCTTTTTTCAGTTGCTGCAAGCGCTCTGCAAGGGACATCTGCATATAACTGCCGAACGGTGATTGTTAATTCCCGGCGAACGATAATTAATATTATGGCATCGCTCGATACCAATAATGAATCTATATTTTTGCGCCAGCCCCGGCCTTTCAATTCCAACGGTCCGAATTCATCGACAATCACGAGGTCGGCGGATTTAGTATCTTGCGCACTTAGGACAGCATTGCCGAATTTTAGGCCGGTTGTGAGAAATTCAAATGAGTTGGCTTTGCTTTTATTTGTTTTTCGTCTTGACAGAGGTATTCGCTTTTGATTTTGCACATTAAGGACGTCAAATCCAATTAATTCGCCATTATCGTACAAGGAAGGCTCCAATAATCCTACGACGTTGAATCCTTCGGCACGGGCGACTTGGATAAGATGAGTAGCGCTGGTGGTCTTACCGCAATGTTTCGGACCTGTCCACAAAATAAGTCTGTTTTGTGTTGAAAGCATCGGCTGCTTTTCGGTTCTGGTGATTTTTAATAGATTTATGGACACAGTGGATAGCTTAGAAAATATATGCAGCTATGCTGAAGATCCATAATCCGATTGTAGCCGCCAATACACCACCCGGAACTAATTGTAATCGCAGATTGAAGGGCGTGGCGAAGTTTGCCTTGAGCCGTTCGGTAAGGCGAAAACTTATCGGTACTAAGATTGCGCATCCTAAAGCAGCCATGCTGCCGCTGATTCTAATATGTCGCAGCACGCCCGAAAATCCCGCTTGTACCCAGTGTTCATATCGAAAAACATAGGTAATCATAACACCGAATAATACATAGCTTGAATAAATAGCTGCTGCCGCGGAGATTGACTGGCTCTTTATCTTAAATACACTAAAAAACAAGTCATAACATATACCTGTCATAAGAATACCCAAAAGGTGACAGGCAAAAAATGGGACATTAAGAAATTTATATAACATCGCACATGCGGCAATAAGAGTTGCTGTTCCAATCTGCGGGAAGTATACCCTGGCTATAGTCATTATGATAAAGCCTATGATAGTAAGAGGTACCGATGAATAAGGTATCTTTGCACTGTAAAGAGCACCACCCAGAACTGCTTCCGAAATACCCCACAGGCCCCCGAAAAACAATACTCCGAAAATATACTCTTTTTTCATTTGTGTTTTTCCTTAAATTGAACCGTTGTTTATTATATTAAATTTATATCATAGTTTTTACCTGCCTTCAAGCCAATGTTCGACGAAAATGCTAAAGTCGGCAAAATCCACGTCGCAATCCCCATCTAAATCAGCGATCTGTTCGATGGTGAAAGCCTCGGTAGTGGTAGTGAGCAGTTGATAATAATCATAACGGATGCCTTCCGAATCTCCCTCGTATTGTTCAAGGATGCCGGCTACACCACAGAAGTTTTGGTCTATTTCTACAAGTGGGTGATAAATCAGACCTCTGTCTTTGTCGTTGTTCATATAGTCAGAGACCCAACAAATAAGGTTGGGGTCATTATTACTTGTTAGCAAATAGTTGTCGAAAGCTTTTCCATAACCGATATCCTGGATATAAACATCAATAACTTTAAT
>CAZJIR010000388.1:0-3154 GCA_964546095.1 uncultured Pirellulales bacterium | reverse complement strand
GATATTCGATTATTTCAGCGTAACCAATGGCACATTTGGCCTGTTTACTCAAAGGTTTATCTTCGGCCAGCAGAGATTTGACTTCATCTACAAGGCCGGCATCAATCATTCTTTTTACTCTCTTGTTTATTCGGCCGCTTGCATCTGCCTTTTCCCTGCGCAGGCCTATGATAGTCCAGTCATTTCCCGGCGTGCTGTTGTCCCATTGTTTTTGAAAGCTCGATATAGGTTTGCCTGTAAGCTTGTAAACCTCTAAAGCCCGGATGATGCGCTTTGAATCGTTCGGATTAATACGCTCGGTGGCCGCCGGGTCGATTTGACTTAATTGCCGATGAAGTGCTGCCAGACCTTCGGCCTTCGCCCGGGCTTTTAATTCATTTCGTATCTGTTCATCGCTGCCGGGGCCTTCAAAAAGGCCGTAGAGCAGCGCTTTTATATACAGTGCGGTTCCCCCAACCGCGATAACAGGCTTATTTCGGCCTTTTATCTGCTTAATTGCCTGTGAAGCGGCGTCAAGGAAGGCCGCGACGCTGAAGGAATCGCTCAGTTCGACTATGTCGATTAGATGGTATTTTATACGTTCGCGGGCTTGCTCAGGCGGCTTGGCAGTGCCGATATCCATCCGCCGATAGACCTTCATCGAGTCAATGCTGATTATTTCAGCACCCAGACTTTCAGCTAAATCAAAGGCCAGATGACCTTTACCAGATGCAGTAACGCCAAGAATAAGAATCATTTTTCCGTTTACTATTTACGATTTACCATTTACTATTTTCAATAATCGATAATCAATGCTCAGTTGTCAATAGTGAACAGCCGGGAGGTTCTCGGAAATCGAAAATCGCAGTTCAACAGTAGATTTCAACGCCCTTTTACGCGACAAGGCGGAATTTGTTAATGATATTCTAAAGCGGCATTTGGCTTCTCACCAAATGCCAGATGCGCTGAAAAAGGCACTCGAATATACCCTTGATGCTCCAGGCAAACGCGTACGCTCGGCGCTGGTATTGTGGTGCTGTGAGCTTATCTGCGGAAAAACCAACCACAATGCCGAGATTGCAGCGGCGGCCGTCGAAATGGTGCATACTTATTCGCTTATTCACGATGATTTACCCGCAATGGACGATGACGACCTCCGGCGTGGTGTTCCCACCTGCCATAAAGCCTTCGATGAAGCGACGGCCATTCTGACCGGCGATGCCCTTTTAACGCTTGCATTTGAGATTTTAGCCAAAGAGATTGACAAGCCGGGCGTTGCCGTAAAACTGATTGGTCAACTGGCACAGGATGCCGGGGCGGATGGCATGGTTGGCGGGCAAATGGCGGATTTGATAGCGGAAAACGGCAAAGGAACCGAAGAGCTGCTGGAATATATCCATACCAACAAGACTGCCAAGATGTTCCGTTGTGCCGCTGCGATGGGGGCAATCTGCGGCGGGGCTGATAAAGAACAACTGCAAAGGCTCTGCGAATACGGCTTGAAGATTGGGCTGGGTTTCCAGATAGCCGACGATATTCTTGATGTAAGCGCATCCAGCGAGCAATTAGGCAAAACGGCCGGTAAAGATGCCAGGGCCGCCAAGTGCACTTATCCAAAAGTGGTAGGAATTGAAAAGGCAAGAGAGTTAGAGAAGAAGCTGGCCGGCGAGGCTGTGGCTGTGTTGGGACCTTTCGGTAAAAAAGCTGACGTACTGCGCCAGTTAACAGTCGCTCTTCTTCAAAGAACAAAGTAAAAAATTTTCACAATTATTTTATTTTTATCATTATTTTTTTGCGGTACTGAACAATAATTTCCGGTCAAAACGTCCGCGGCAATTCTTTTTAAAAGCCATATATCAGTATTGAAAAGTTTGATTCCAAAATATGCCGAAAAACAGAGCAAATTTGCGCAAAGTTTTAAGTGAATTTAGGCAATTTCCCCCCTGTTTTTTACTCATTTTTATGTCGCGATTCGATTAAGGGGAAAATTAACCCATGCCGATTATAAATAGAAAGACTTATGGGGAACCGTTATGGAAGTATGTATTTGTCCTCTGATAGCGGTACGTTTGTTTTTTACAGTATCGGCTTATCGGATCGCAGGAGGCATGACAAACGGATTTGCGTTTCAACCGATACGTAAGGACGGTTTTCTTAAGAAACTACATTCACCAATTCAAATCCGGCCGCCGCCTATGACGGTCTTTGAACTCGAACGTATTTTGTGTTAACATTTATTCTTAAAAATAACGAACCAACGGGCCATAAGCTTCGTGCTTACGGCCTTTTTTTATCCGCCGTTAACAAAACATAATCAATGTAGAATATCCGGCCTTGGACGGAGCTTCCATCTGTGCCTTTGCCTCTTTTTTTGTTTTTTTCAATCTTTTTTCGGACTTTCCCCACTTTGGCACGCTGGTGTAAAGACAGAATACAGAATTTGCAGGGTGCGCTATGCACACCGATTGCTCTTTCATTTCCCTTGTCTGTAATTCAAACAACTACAATCGAGATATTACCTGAATAAATCGGAATGTGTACCTGTGCGGATAAATACCAACTGCTCTTTTTCAGTGCGATAGATGAGGAGCCAGTCCGGTTTTATGTGACACTCTCTCGTGTCTTTTTCGAAGGGGTCTTTTAAGGTGTGGTCTTTATATTTGGGTTCGAGTTTTTCACCTTTGGAAAGTTTCTCTGCAACTCTTTTGAGTTCGTTTAAGGGCAGACCTCGTTTTTTGGCGCGTTTGTAATCTTTTTGAAATTGCGAAGTCCAAACGATTTTCAACTGTCCAATTCCCTGAACATTTCCTCGACGTCCGATGCCTCGTGCAATTCTTCGCCGCGCTGCGATTTCTCAATAGTTTCCATCGTCAGCTCGTTGGGAATCTTAATTTCAAACGGTATTCCCTTGTTATAAATGATTTGTCGAAGATACAGCTTGATTGCTTCGGAAAGCGTCATATCAAGCTTTTTCAATATTCTTTGCGCCTGAGACTTAGTCTGCGCATCAACTCTCGTATTAATTACTACGCCGTGAGCCATTTTGTATCTCCCTTACAAATTAGTATACTCATTGTATACACATATAGTATACGTTTGATATCGGCAGAAGGCAAGGGAAAATCCGGTTTTTTTCAAATATTTATAAAAAAACGTTCTGTAGTGAAAAAGAGGG
>CAZJIR010000387.1:0-3162 GCA_964546095.1 uncultured Pirellulales bacterium | reverse complement strand
TGAGAAAGTGTTTATTTTCAAAGCGTATACTGCGTTTATACTTGAATGTCAGACTCATTATTCAAATAGAACGTCGCTCGGATATGCCTCCAAGAGGTTTATGATACATAAACATTATAACACGTGCTAAGCCGTTTTCAAGTAAAAAACAGCATAGAAACAGAGGAACTCATTTTGATGTTTCGGCCTCACTCAGTGCACGGCTTTTTTGCTCAGGGATGTGTATTAAACAGAAAGTAAAATAACTGCGTCAGCTAATCGCTACCTGGCTGATACCAAGAACAAGCTATTCGTTAACAGGTTATTCAAATCTACAGGAAAAACATTGTTTCTGTTGTAGGGCTGTTTGTTCTACTCTAAGTTATTGAGCATATATAACCATAGTGCCACTCTTTTCCCTCTCTGGCATTTTTGTAGCCTTGCTCAATCATATCCATTTCCCATTTGCGTGCCTCAGACTCGGATGTGAATTCCTTCAATACTTTAAAATCTGGCGGGTCCTTGTGTTCTTTTTTTCTTTGGTCCGGGTCATCTGTAAGACCTACATACATCATTGTCTGCCACCTTTGCTAAAATCGAACTGAACTATTGTTCTAATTTCGATAAACCGCGGACTCAATGCAAATGCTGTTTATCCTTGCTCGCATAAGGTAATATATCGGATAAACGGAAAAAATTTAATAGTAAATCTGTAGCAATTTTCTCAGAAAAGATAATTTCGCAGGAATTTTTAGTTCTCAGCTTTGAGCTTTTCGTTGAGTATTTTCGGTCAAACACGCATGTAAATAAAAGCAAAAGAAAGTTTTAAATATTTATCTTTTTCATAAGCTCTTGGAAAAAAACCACTAAAATCTACCCATCCTCGTAACAAACGCGCAGATAAGCACTAACCATCTGGATCATATCCCTCCACAGAGCTCAGCACAGGTTGGTTTGACAAAGAGAATTTCGAATGACGAGGCTTAGAGTCTGTTTCGCATCTGCTCGGCTTTTGTGGCCTGTTTGAGTGTTTTCTTTTCCTGGCGCGTGAGGCTGTGCATGCCCTGGCTGTGAACTTTTTGCAATATTCGGTCAACTTCCATCTGCAAGCCACGCTGCCCGGCCATTTTCTTTTCCCAGGTACCTGTCCGGACTTTCATCTTTAATTTACGTCGCCATTTTTCCGACAGTACATAAACAGCGCCCGCAACCATGCCTCCGAGATGCGCTGCTTCGCCACCGACATTAGAAGAAATATCAGGCCGGAGCACCGACAGTATGCTTATAACTGCAAAAATCATAGCCAGCAACGTCACTCTTACGGGAAATATACCATATACAAAGAGCCTCATTTTCGGGAACAATAACGCAGCGGCGGCAAGCATTCCCAAGATAGAGCCAGAAGCACCAACTAAGGGGAGAGCTAAGGATGCGCCATCAAGCCAGCCTATGTGAACCAGTATAGGATAGAAAATTCCTCCCATTGCTCCGCATATAAGATAGAAGGTAAGGAATTTCCTGTCGCCCCAGAAACCTTCGAGCATCGAGCCGAAGAAGAACAGGACAATCATATTAATGAAAATATGCCACAGGCCACCGTGAAGGAACTGATAAGTGATAAGCCTCCAAAGCTGCAGGGTCGTTCCGAAATTCTTCGGCCACACAGAGAACCAGGCAAGAAACAACCTGCCAAGCTGTGGGATTATAAAGCCCACAAGAAACACCACTATATTAATTATCAGCAGCCACTTTACTACCGGTGTTACTTTTGGAAAGTTAATTCGCATGTGAGGCGAATAGTGATGTCGTGACTCAAAATCCGCCTGTGTATAGTCTCTATCGTAAAGGCCCATTTATTCGATACTCGCTACCTTTTTCTCGTTGCTCGTGAACTACGTAAAACGCTAATAAGTATTCTAAAATACTTCTCTGTCTATACAATTATAATCTATTAATAAAGACGCACAGCATGGCTGTTTCGTTACAGAATAATATATATTACCTTTATTTTTATGAAATGTTCAAGATAAAAAAGAATCCATACGCAAGACCTTAGACTTGAGACTCAGGGATTTTTAGGTTGGTTTTTTGAAACCATGTTATCAGGGCCGTGCCGAGGACAATCATAATGATGCTGATGATTTGCGATATTGTCAGGTGAGCTATTTCAAAAGGATTGTCATCGCGAAGATATTCGATTAAAAATCGGGTTATGCCGTATAACAAGAACATAAGGCTGAACGTCGAGCCGGGATTGGTCAAGATTTTGCCACCCTTTTGCGACCTTCGCCAGAAAAGATAAAGTACGAGGCACAACACGGCAGCGTTGGCGGATGAATACAGTTGGGTCGGGTGGACGGGCAGGCATTTATATTTGCCCGTGGTAACCTCAATTTTCTGCTGCTCGGTCAAATCTTCGTACGGTTTCGGATGCCAATTTCCATCTTTACCAACATAGCTTAAATATTCGTTTTTAGGTAATATTAAATGAGGGTCGAGCCGGTTCCTTTTGAAATCCGAGTTTATCTGACTAAGGTATGCGATTGAGTTATACGGGAAACAGATTCCCCAGGGCAGTTTTGTTGGTTTGCCATAACAACAGCCGTTCAGAAGGCAGCCAACTCTGCCGAAGACAAGTGCCAGCATCAAACCCATAGCGAGGATATCGAGATAACGATGGATTGGGAGCTTATGGAAAAGGAGATAGAAAAAGATGATGATAATTGCCAAAATCACGCCGCCATAAAACTCCATGCCTCCATGCCAGAGAGCAAAGGCAGAAGCCGGGTCTTCTTTGAAATCCTGAAAGTGATGAAATATGTAAAATAAGCGTGCGCCTACAATACCACCTATTAAAGAATAGAGAGTAGCATTTGTAATGTGTTTAGTGTCAGGAGAGATAGTGCGGCTGAGACGCCTAATTAAGCCAACGGCTAATATAAAACCTATGACCATCATAAGGCCATAGCTTTTTACTGTTACGTGGATAAAAGGTATTTCAAAAAGCTCAGGAAACATTAATTTCGTATCTCGGCTTGTTGCCTGTTAGAGTTGTAAGTCATTTGTTCTTATTCGCCGTCTTTTTCTTTTTAGAAACGGGGATTTTCTGTTTCATTTTCTGAAACATCGCCATAAGAGCCACACCAAGTATAACTATAGCAATACCGATAATTTGCGATATTG
>CAZJIR010000386.1:0-3174 GCA_964546095.1 uncultured Pirellulales bacterium | reverse complement strand
AATTTTATGCTCAAATCTGTTATATTTGATTTCGACGGCGTTATAACAGACTCGGAAATATTGCACTTTCGCGCTGTTAACCAGGTGCTGGCTCAATACGGAAGCGAGATAACAAAAAGCGACTATTATAAGAAATATCTGGGTTTTAACGACGTCGATTGCTATAAGGTGCTTATCAATCAGGGCCTGCTTAAAACAGACCAGCAACAAATCCCAAACCTTGTAGAACAAAAGAGCCTGATATTCGAGCAATTAGCGAGAGACGAAGGCGGGATAATCGAAGGCGTACATGATTTTTTGCAAATGCTTGAGCAAAATAAAATAACTATGTCGATATGCTCCGGAGCACTATCAACGGAGATAGAATTGATACTGGAAAAAGCTCATCTGCGCCATTTGTTCGAGGTGATAGTGGCGGCAGAGCATGTAACAAAAGGCAAGCCCGACCCTGAAGGATTCCTGCTGACTTTGGAGCGATTGAATAAGAACCGTGAAAATCCTATTGCCAGCGAGCAATTTATAGTGATAGAAGATTCGCACTGGGGTCTGGAAGCCGCCATAGCAGCGGGGATGCACACTATCGCTGTAACAAACTCTTACGATGCAGAGCAGTTAAGCATGGCTGATAAAATTGTCGACAAGCTGAATGAATTGAGTATAGATGATTTGCAAGGGCTTTGTAGTTGACTATCGGTCGATATTTATGCCGGTGCATGGTCAAGTACTACCCCCTACAAAAAGATATATTCAGGTCAATTCTCAGCATACACCAACGACTCGTTTTCGAGGAGTTCCCATCACAGCCTCAGACAGTACCGGCCTTCGAGAAGCCACAAGATATCCTCGGTTTGGTCATGGGGACTTGCTGGTCTCCGGCGTCCCACTGCAGCGGCTTGACCACGCCATAGGTGGTGCCCGTACCAACGCGGCTATCGTGGCTTTGGCGGGATAATGGAAAAATTTTTAGAAAATTCGGAAATAAAAAGTCTGAACGAACGTCTTTATAAGTGAAATGAAGAGATTTCGGAAGTTATTAAAATCAGAAAAGAAAGACCTAAAATATGTATTCACAAGATATAAACAAAACAGGTTACAAAGCAAAGAATGAAACCGAGGATTTTATCAACCGCTATATCAACGACCGGGCGAAAGGATGGCCGAAATTATGTCTTTGCAACCCCTCCCACAACGGGTACCGTCAAAAACAACAATTTAAAAGATGCGACATATTACGCTCCATGGTTATGCAATAAGCCGAGAATATATCTTGTGTAGTCATTCTTTTACAGGTGCACTTGGCATTGATTAAGAGTGGTGTTCAGTCCGTTCCGCTTACGAGGTATTAGCTTACAATGCGCCAGGGCCGGTGATTTCAAAACTGAATCTGTCGGTCTTTAAGTTCCACTCGATTTCATTAACAGGTACGCCGTTAAAGTGGCACGGCCGAAGCTCGTCGCCCTGCACGGTGACGAAAGACTTATCGGCATCGTAGAATAATTCGCCGCCATCGAAATTTCTAACCCGGTCTTCATAAGTAATGCCCCCGGTGGCGGTGAGAGTAGAAAGCTTAAACGCACCCCCGGCGGTTTCAACAAGATTGGCCTGGACGTGAGCGGCTTTGACGGTAGCCTGCTGGTCATATTGAACCTGGCCCTCGACAATAGGGAAGTAATTAATTTTCAGTAAATCCTGCGGCCCTGCATCGGCTACAAGCTGGTTTTTGTCCATGAAATAATGCAGCGTCCTGTAGTTTTCTATAATCGCCCAGCATGGTTTGCTCAGGCTGAATTTGTCAGCTTGTGAATTCGGGTCAGGAGCAGCGGAGTTGTAGAGTTTGACTGAACCCGGGCCGGTCGCTACAAACAACTGTTGATTAGTATCATAGTCACATTTGATACATTTTAGCTCAACACCGCCTATAACTTTATCTTCCGCTTTTTTTACGGTAGCAAGCTTAACGACGCCGCCATCGGCAGTGAAATGTTTAATCCGGCGGTCCGAATTCGAAGGCCGGTTATCCCGACCAAGGAGTAAATCCACGGTAAATTTCGGCGCCGAAACCACGTATTGCCTTATGCCATCGGCTTCATCCCGAAGCATTTCACATTCGCAATTATCTTCAAAAATTGCCCGATTTAAGGTGGATAAAAACCTGACCTGTTTCTGTGAAGTTACCTTTACCGGCACTGCAGTCCGGGCGGTCTCGGACTGGAACATATCAGTAGTGTAAAATTTAAGCTCCGATGCACCATTGACAACAGAATCATCAGTTGATGCGTTATAATTAATCTCCCGGGCAATTAACGCGGTCCGTCCTTCCTCCTGGTTAAATTTATCAGGCAGCCGGGAGTAAATATTTTCCGTACCCATACCGGTTTCATTGAGAATTTCATGTGCTCTTGCAGAATTCATCGGCACAACGACAAAGCCGCCATCACACATTACGACAACATCTTCGGAGGATTCGTTCGGCTCACTTGCGTTAACAACAGTAACGTTGCTCATGCCAGTTTTATCCACACTTTGACGGTCCTGTTCGGCACTTTGACGGTTTTGTTCCGTATTTTGTCGGCTTTGTTCTGCAGCTCCCACGTCTGTTTCGTTTGACTGGGCATCTGAGGCTTTTGACCAAAAGATATCGTTAATGCAAACCCTGTCCCCGGCAAAGACCAGTTGCTCAGGACTGTCAATCATCACGTTTTTATTAAATACACATTTGTAATATTCACCCTGTTTCTGCTCACTTTGGGGCTGTACGGCAGCAACTTGTGTTTCAGGCCGGCTCTCAGTAATAACAGGCTTACTCGTTTGAGCTGCCGGGACTCGGGCGGCAGAAGCAGGAACATGTTGTTTTTGGTCACTCGAAGAAAGAGACATCTGGGAGCTTTTACCTCGCAAACTCTCCAACTCGATTATTTTCAAATATTCAAGACGTTTAAGCTGGTCATTATAGATAAGCTCCATGCCTGTGCCGAGCATCTGGACATCTTCCGAAACGAATCTGACGGGGCCGGAAGTCGAAAGCTGTGATTTTTCGCTAAGAAAGATAATGTCGTCAAGATAAATGTGGCTTTCTTTGATGTTGCCCGGGCGTTCAGGCAGAATATGAATAACTACATTGCCGGTAAACGTAGCATCCTTGGGAGTTGACCTGCCGACAGCAGTTTCGACCCG
>CAZJIR010000385.1:0-3176 GCA_964546095.1 uncultured Pirellulales bacterium | reverse complement strand
CAATTGGACACTTGGTGAAAACAAACCCAATTCAAACCCAATCAAACCCAATCTCGAAACAACTCCAGGGCCCCAATGCTCGCAATCGGCTTTGACTACAATGGCATTTTCGTCACTCGTCGCTCGGATTTAATCCGCGGAAGTCCTGGGATAATTTACTTGATTTGAGCATCCAAATCAGGTATAATAATGCTGTATTACGGGGATGGACAAGTCCGGAGGAGGATAGTGATGAACCCCTGGTTTGAAACAGCAGGTGTAGTTCTTGTAGCCTTTCTTGGCATTTTTCTGGGCAGGATTTTTTCAGGTATTCGAAAATCATTTTGGCTGTTAGGTTATTTTATACCCCTCGTACTAATCGTAATACTGGTTCTTGTCAGGTTCAATAATTCATTATTTTTTATCCAGCCATTCGGCTGGATTACAGCCGGACGGACCAAGTTCGTCATTTTATCTTTATCTGTTACAATGGGCTTGACCGTCACAATGTCACGTCTTCACCGCAAATATGAGCGGCTGCTGGTTTGGATGCTTATGGCTGTAGTCGTAACCTGGTTTTCGGTCTTGCCATTTCTCGTCCCTATTTTGATTAAGAACCATCTGTTGAATCTGAAAACGAGGCTTAATTCCAACGGCATCTGTTTTCAGAGTACTGATTATACCTGTGGCCCGGCAGCAGCCGTAACAGCTCTTAGAAAATTAGGTTTATCCGCTGAGGAGGGAGAAATAGCTGTACTTTCTCATACCAGTCCGGTCGCAGGGACACTACCAAGCTGTCTTCGTTCAGCCCTTCAAAATCGCTACGGTCATGCCGGCTTAAAATGCCAGTACCGCCGCTTCAATTCTATCGAGCAGCTTCGAAATACCGGCATTACATTAGCTATAGTAAGGGAAACTTTCCTTCTGGATCACTGTTTAGCCGTCCTGGAAGTATCGGACCATACAGTAACAGTAGCCGACCCTGCTGCCGGCACAAGGATGATGTCACATCAGCAGTTCGAGAAAGTCTGGCGATTTTCCGGCATCGTTCTGGAGCGAGACCACGCCCGGAGCATCTAATTAAACACCCATAAATTACAGTTTTTTTCACAAGATATGACATACGGTTGTCACTGTACGCGCCGAAATACTTCTAAATTGTTATGAACTGGTCGATATATTAACGTAGCGGATAATAAAAAGACAAATTAAGAAAAACTCGGCCGAGTCTATATCTTGGGGGGAGTAGTTCGGCCGAGCTTATTTCTAAACCATACTTAAACCAACCATCAACCTGTTATTCGATGCGTTTTGTGTAAAGCTTGGTCTGCAAAGCGTTCTTCCAAGCTGTCCAGTTTGAATCGCTCAGCTCGTTGTCAATCGCCGCTGTCACCTGGTTAATTTTAGCATCTAAATCGTCAATAAAATAAACCATAAAGGCCTCAGCCGTTGCCGGTAATTTGGGCGAGCCGAATTCATATTCGCCGTGATGTGAGAGGATAATATGTCCGAGGGTGTCCAGAACCGACTGTTCAATTTTTGTGCCTTTGGCCCTAAGCACTTCGGCCTTTTGGTTTATCATAAGAAGACTCTTAACAACGTGGCCTATTAGCTGCCCCGAATCTGTATATGAAAATGCCATATCGTATGAAAGCTCTTCGGTCTTGCCGATGTCATGTAGAAAAATCCCTGTTAAAACCAGGTCCGCTTGCACATTCGGATACAACGGCAATATCGCAACAGCCACTTGTAGCATATTGTGCGTGTGCTCAAGCAATCCACCAATATAATTATGGTGAAGCTTTACTCCACCAGGCGTATTGCAGAATTTCTCCATTAGCTCGGTATCGGCTAAAAACTCCCCAGCAAGCGCCTTTAAGTGTGGATTTTTTATCCGGCCCACTATCTTTTTGACCTCCTCAAACATCTGCCCCGTGTCTTTGTCCGTCCGCGCAAGAAAATCACCAATGCAAACCTCGCCTGCATCAACAATGCTGATATTATTTATAATAATTTGCAGGTTGTTCTGGTAAAGCTCACTTCGGCCCTGTATATGGACAAAGCCGGGCTTAGGAAGCGACTTGTATATTGCTTCGGTCGCCTGCCACATCCTGCCATTCAACTGTCCGGTGCGGTCAACAAGGAACATCGCTATATACAAATCACCTCGTGTTGTACTCCGTAAAATCGGGTCCCTTACGATATAAACATCATCAATTCCCTCTCCCGGTTCTATTTGATTAACGAATTTATGTGCCATTGCCTACTCCATATTGGGTATTTATTGTTAGATATCGATGCCTTAATCATATTGCCTATCGAGTTCTTACGCAAGAAGTGATTTTCCATTAAGATTATTTAAAGGACACTCTAAAACAAATCAGGCTTTGAAAAGCAGAACTTTTGACAGCTAAGCCAGCAAATGCTGTTTGCACCATGGGCAGTAATTCCAAAAGACCGAATCTATAGACCATCCACACCGACCACATATTTCCGGGAAAGGCCTAACCTGCCAAGGCTCACGTATCTTCCGGTGGCACCAGGGACAATAACGCATAAAACGCATAAGTTTCCCATTGCAGTATGCGCATCTGGAATGATAATACACGCCGGTCTTTTTACGAGAACTCGGAGACTCGAAGCCTGAGCCGTAACACCACGGACAAAACCGCCATTCAGGCAGAACCCCCCTGTGACAACGCTGACAGATATAACTAAATTGGCTTCGAGTGTCGAACCGGTTACGTTCACTGCCGCACCAGGGACAAATTACCATACTCTCCGCAATTGGTTCGTTGCATTCGACGCATCGGTGAAGCACAGGAAAAACCTTGCTATATCGACCAATAAAGCTTTTACGTTTCATTTGCTGCCAGTCAAGTTTTTTCTCTCTACGATATTTCAAAGCAGTACCTCTCATCAATGACCTGGGTATTGCTTCCTGAAGAGCGGTAAGCATTTCTCCGGCGTTGGCAAAGCGATGCCCAGGATCCACCAACAAGGATTTCCGCATAAATCTTACAAAAGCCAGACTGGTTCTTGCACGTAGACGTTTATAACCTCGAAACGGCCAGCGGAAAGGCCATCGCGGCAGAACTCCTGTTATGTATTCATTAAGTATCAAAGCCGCTGAAAAACAATCGCTGCGATAAGTGGGCCGTCCATATGCCTGTTCGGGTGCGACATATCCGGGTGTG
>CAZJIR010000384.1:0-3180 GCA_964546095.1 uncultured Pirellulales bacterium | reverse complement strand
TACATTATTGCAAATTTACACGACACGCATTACGCAATACTCAGTACGAGACATCATCTTAAATGCACTACAATTTCAACTCTGCGGTTTCTTGCTTTGCCGCTTGTAGTTGAGTTGGAAGTGATAGGCTGGCTTTCTCCTTTGCCTGTCGCCTGAATTTTGTCTTCAGGAATACCGCGTTTAACTAAGTACCTAAGCACGGAAAGAGCGCGTTGTGCAGAAAGTTCCCAATTGTCCTTCCATTTTGATTTTTTAATCGGGTCCGTGTCGGTATGGCCGACGACATCAATTTGCTTGCCGGCATATTCCGATTTGTCCCGCAAAACTGAGTATATATGGTCAAGCTCGACATTGGTTGTGCTTTTCAAAACAGCTTTTCCTGAATCGAACAATATCGCATTCGGCAAAGTTACGGTAACCGTACCTGCGGTTGGGTCAAAACTAACATCGTAACCCTCTCCGAAGCCGGATGCTTGGGCTGGTGTTTGGTTGCGTTCTTCAATCTGTCGTTGGAGTTCTTCTATTGTCCTTTGGTCTTCTGTAATCCTGTCGCTAAGCTGGTCCTTTTCGCCCCTTTCACGCGCGAGCAGACCTTTTAGATTCTCGTACTCCACGTTCAGAGCATCATATTTTTTCTCCCAGTTGGTACAACCGGGCAATAGGGTAAGCAATGCAAGACATATCAGTAGGGCTTGTGTTTTGTTGTTGGTAATCCGCATTTGTTATCTCCTTATAATTTTGTGGTTCAGGTTTTCTGTTTTTAACGAAAAAACATAAAACTCAAATAATCACGAATCCAGTCGTGTAGAACAATAACAACAAATATACCTAAAGACAAGAAAGGACCATAGGGAATTTGTCGAATTTTTTTAAAAAACATCTGGAAACCCGCCCAGGCCAGGCCGAAGAATGGTGCCACGAAAAACGCCAAAACGACATAAATCGGTCCTATTACCGCCCCGGCAGCGCCCATTAGATGTACATCGCCGAGCCCCATCGCTTCTTTTCCAAAAGCTAAGGTTCCAAAGATACGGACACCCCAGACAACCCCACAACCGACGAAGTAACCCCATAAGCTGCCCAGAAGCCCTGCAATTGCAGGATGTTTCGAAAAAGCCGCCCACCAGATGTTTATAGTATCCACTTCCTTGCATATCCAGTAAGCCCCTACTGAGCATATGATTATCGGCATCAGAAAAATGATTTCTCTGCACACCTCCAGACGATGGTTGACCCCCTTATAGCTCCAATCCGGCTCTTTGGGTTCTTTTAGGTTTTCAATTGAATTTTTTACCTCTTTGAGGTTTTCGTCCGCAGCGCCTTGTAAATTCTCAGAATTCTTAGAATCCTCAGATTCATAGCTTCTTTTAATCAGCCCTGTCATCAACAGCACAATGGATATAATCATCCCTATTGCCGCCCCTGCTGCTAACGCTGCCGTCCGGGCCGAGGCGCTCGGCAAAAGCATATATGCCCGAATCAGGGAAGGGTCAATTATATAAACGCTAACTGCCGAGCCGACGAACCCGGTTGCGGTAACCAGCCAGCAAATTGATAGTGGAATGACCCAATACTCTAAGTCGATTGCTGATGCGGCAATGAAAGCCCCTAACATAATAATATGAAGAAGATAGATAATCCAACCACCGCTTAGGAACGACCCGATACCGTCTCGCATATTGGCCTGAAAATACAAGATAAAAATACCGAGAAAAACCAGACCGGTCAGCAATTCAATAATAAAATAACGTGGTGAAATTTTCGCTTTACAATACCGGCACTTCCTGCCCAAGAGCAACCATGAAACCAGCGGTATATTGTCGTAAAAACGAATATGTTTATCGCAGGCCGGGCAGGCTGAAGGAGGAGTGACCAGAGACTTGTCACGGGGCAGGCGGTATATGACAACGTTTAAAAAACTGCCAATACAACAGCCGAACGCAAAGATAAATAGAATCCATATCCAGCCTGGTACTGCCACAACGCCTCCTTTGCAAAAGCAGTACAATAATACACATTCCTTTTATTTTTTTGTGCTCTTATACTCTTTCTTTTTGATTAAAGCTGCAATCTTTGCCTGCAGTCCGAATAGACGGATAAAACCGGTAGCATCAGTGGCATCATATCCATCCATCTTGAAGCTTGCTAAATCTGTCCGGTACAGGCTATATCGACTCTTAATGCCGGCCGGACTGCACCGCCCTTTAAACAATTTCAACTTAACTTCACCGGTAACGTTCTGCTGAGTAACATTGACAAAAGCATCGAGGGCCTCACGCAGCTGAGTAAACCACAATCCGTAATAAACCAGCTCGGCATACTTTAAAGCGACCTGTTGTTTATAATGCAAAGTCTCTCTATTAAGTGTCAGACTTTCTAAAGCATTGTGGGCTGTCATGATAATCGTCCCGCCAGGCGTCTCATACACACCCCGTGACTTTATGCCGACCAGCCGGTTTTCAACAAGGTCCACCTGACCGATACTATGTTTGCCGCCGATTTTATTCAGCGTTTCAATCATTTTTACGCCGCTTGTTAATTTGCCGTTGAGCTTAACAGGGATTCCTTCAAGAAATCCTATCGTTACGTATTCCGGCTTATCAGGTGCTTTCGCAACAGGCTGGGAGATAACAAACAAATCATCCTGGGGCTCATTGGCGGGGTCTTCGAGGTCCGCACCTTCGTGGCTGATGTGCCAGAGGTTACGGTCGCGGGAGTAGATTTTCTTCTTTGTTTGTTCGATGGGTATTTTATGCTTTTTGGCATAATCAACCGCCGCCTCGCGGGAAGTCAATGTAAATTTCGGGTCTTTCCAGGGCGCAACAATTTTCAAAGATGGGTCAAGTGCCATATAAGTAACTTCGAACCGCACCTGGTCATTTCCTTTACCCGTCGCCCCGTGAGCTACTGCTGTTGCACCCTCGGCGTGTGCCACTTCAACCTGATGCTTTGCAATTAATGGCCGGGCGATGCTCGTCCCTAACAGATATTCTTTTTCATAGACCGCACCTGCTTTGACCAGGGGCCATAGATAATGTTCAACGAACTCTTTGCGAAGGTCCTTGACTATACACTTAACCGCCCCGCTCGCCAGCGCCTTACGTTTAATGCTGGCTAATTCATCCCCCTGCCCCAACTCAGCCGCAAACGCTATTACCTCATAGCCGTAAGTTTCCTTTA
>CAZJIR010000383.1:0-3186 GCA_964546095.1 uncultured Pirellulales bacterium | reverse complement strand
TATAAATCCTTCATCAGGAAGTTCGGACAAATTACATAAATGCTCTACTATTGGTATATCTGCTCGTAGCAATATCGAATGGGCCGGTCTTTGTCCATCCGATGTATCATCAATGTTCAGCGAATCAATGCCAACAAGCCTGGCACCATTGTCTCGAAGATACTCAGCGGCATCCCGTGTCAGGTAGGGGTGGTTCTGGAAGTATTTATCTGTTGCCCAGTGCTTGTCCCAGCCTGTATGGATTAGGACTGCTTTTGCCTTTACATCTGTATTACTAAAAAGGTCTCTGTTGATTGGACGCTTTGCCGGGTCGGCGTGGAAGACAATGCCATTAAGATGAGCAACAGATGACAGAGCAAGCATAGAAAGGTCTTTTCCATCGGCATATCGATGAAATGGCGAATCTACGTAAGTGCCCGTGTTGGCTACCATTTCGATTTTACCTACGTGGAATGATGTCCCCTGCTCATAATGTGCCTGAGAATCTTCCCTGCTCCAGTAATCACTGATTACAGGAGCCGGAAGATCTTTATAAGTAACCATACCGTGCTCGACTGTATGACTTAAGTCTATTAGTTGGCAACCATACTGTTCTGTGTTGCTCATACCACATTCCCGAAACAAAACCCTTGAATCTACTTAGTTAAACAGAATTCAACAATACTCTCTATATGAATAGCCGTGGTATTCAAAAAAGGTATCCCGTATTCATCATTCTTGAGAATTAAGGGCAGTTCCGTACAAGCCAGAATCAGAGAGTCGATGGATTCGGTATCAATCATCTTTTTGGCTATCTTCAGAAAAAGGTTTCTCGTTTTGTCCTTAACGATGCCTGACTCGAGCTCTGAGAATATCTTGTCATTTATGAGTTCCTGGTCATCTTTGTCCGGGACAATTAGTTTAATGCCTTCCCGCTTAAAACAATCCGGATAAAAGCTCGACTGCATAGTGAATCCGGTTCCAAAAAGGCCGCATCTTTTCAGACCTGAACTTTTTGCTCTTTGACATGTCTGCTCAACAATACTAAGCATTGGTATCGGTGACCTTGACTTTACCTCATCGAAGACTGTATGCGGCGTGTTCGAAGCGATTGCAGCAAAGTCAGCACCGGCACCGTGGAGCGTTTTAATCTTATCGACTAACCAATCAGTTAGATTGTCCCATTCCCTGGTTTCGATAATCTTCCAAAACTCGTTCAAATTGGCACTATAGACAATAATTTGAGGGTAATCGGAACCGTTTGTCTTCTTATAAACGGCCCTGTTTATTCCTTTATAGTAATCGACAGTTGATTCAGGTCCCAGACCACCTAAAATACCGATAGTTTTCATATTGCTTTGCCTTTCCAATTTAACTTAATATTAAAATAATTGTCCTTTAGCTATCATCACGACTTTTCCTCCTACAGATACATCTATTTTCCCATCTTTGTCCCGGGCTTTTAGATAAAGCAGTGAAGGTCTGCCTATTTCGTGACCCTGTTCGACCCGAATATCAATCTGGTCTGCGTCAAAATATCTGTATTTAACCAAATATCCCGCCAGACAAGCATTCGCACTGCCAGTTGCAGGGTCTTCGGCTATGCCAAAGTAACCGGCAAATAGCCGAACGTTCATGTGATTTTCAGGCTGATAAGTCTCCGGGCAAAAAACGAAAATAGTTTTCGCTTGCTTATCTTCAACCCAGTCAAAAAGTTTATCTTTAATAACACTGGCTCTTTTCAAGGCGTCTAATGTCATAAGCGGCACAAAAATAAAATCTACGCCAATTGAGACATGCTGGATAGGAAACCTGTCATCAATATCTTCTCTACGCACCGTCAGAAACGGAGTTATCTCGCTATACTCGAAGGTTCGTCTGAAAGTCGGCTCTATGGGCTTCATCCAAATAATCTCCTCACCTTCGTTAGTATCCTGGAAGGTAACGGGAACCCGGCCGACCTTCAAATTCAAGATTACGGTTTCTACTGGTTCTCTGATAATTTCCTTCTGTATTATATAGGCTGTTCCAAGAGTCGGATGACCTGCAAATGGTATTTCCGCCTCCGGCGTGAATATCCGAACATCATAACCTCCATCTCGTTGTTCATCTGAGAGGATAAACGTTGTTTCGGAATAGTTCATTTCTTTGGCAATACTTTGCATCCAGTCATCTGTCAAATCTTCTGCGTCTCTCACAACAGCAAGCTGGTTACCTGCGTATTTTTCTTCAGCAAACACATCAACAATATGGAATTTTACTTCTTTCATAATGACACTCTTAATTTATCTTAAATGATTTAGTTCTACAGACATAAAAGCCACAATAAACGGCAAATGGTCGAATTTTTTTGTACCTGTCTGGACAAAACCGAGTTTTTTATACCAGTTTTTTAGCTTTCTGTCTTTTGAAATCATACCTATTTCTACTCTCTGGATGCCGTTTTTTCTTGCCTGTTCAAATAGATGATTGACCAACATTTTTCCATAGCCTTTTCGTCTGTGTCTGGGCAGAACCGCGAGCCTTTCCAGGTAGCACACATCCTGAGAAGCTTTCTCAAGAGCTACACATCCACGTGGCTGATGGTCTTGCTCAAGGATGTAATATTTAATACCTTTTTCAAAGTCACTTTTAGCTCGTTCTTTTGCGCAAAATCCGAGAAACTTTGGGCAATTTCCTTTAGTAAGCTCAAATCTTTCTGCTACATTACGATACGAGTTGCGAAGAATGCTTATTAGAACTTCAATATCACCTTTACTCGCCTGTCTTATAATCATTTTGATAATCCAACTTTTATAAGATTCCTACAACCTCGCTTCTGCGTTCGGTAAGAATGACATCACGCCATTTCCCGTTCATACAACCCATCTTTTCTCTTGTGCCTACCTGACGAAAGCCGCAGGATTTTTGGAGAGCAATACTCGGAGTATTTTCAGGAAAAGTGCCGCTCTGCAGGGTCCATATTCCAGTGCGTTCCGATTCATGGATTACCGCTTTGAGCAATGCTTTGCCTATGCCATGTCGCCGGGCGGATTCTTTTACGTAGAGACTTACCTCTGCCACTCCTTTATAAACACACCTGCCCGAGATGGGACTTAGAGCAACCCAGCCTGTGATTTGGCCTTCTGAGGTCGCAACAAGTCTGCAACTTTTTAGGTGGTTTTTGTCCCAATTTTCCCATTCGGGAGCATCGGCTTCGAATGTCGC
>CAZJIR010000382.1:0-3198 GCA_964546095.1 uncultured Pirellulales bacterium | reverse complement strand
TATAATACGTTTATGTTTACCTGATGGTAAACATAACTCGCCAGCAGGCGACAGTTTTGCGGAGAACCGCACGTTTTCGTCTCGCACAAAATAGTCTGTTTCCGTATTTTTGTGCTGGACACCCCAAAAATTGTAGCGCAGCGGAAATCCGGCATGTTTTTTTGACGGAACGGACAATCCTCAATAATCTTTAGCATTTATTTAGAATTCGAGCTACTAATTATGAAAGCCATCGCGCAGCGATTCCTTTTTCCTATACCCAACTTAAAACTAAAAACTCAACCCTTAAAACTAAATGCCCCATCCACACGCCAGCAACGTCCGATAATATCTTGCCCATTAATGAGACAAAATCAAGGATTTATAAACCAATCACCATATATAGTCACAATTACCCAATTCTCTTTCTCTTCCCCCATCTTTTCTGCTTTCCCTCCAACCAATTTCATTATCCCCCAAAAAAAATTATTCTCTCTCCCCACGCTCGCAACGTCCGATAATAATTCGCCCATTTTCAACATCATTAATCGCATTTCACCCTTATCAAAAATTAATAACCATCGACATACAAATCACTTACGTTATCCTAATGTTCTCTACAAATGTAAAGAACATTCGACAAATCAGCCTTTTTATGCAAAACAAACCCAAAGTCAAAATAGGCAAAATGGGTAATCATGAGTTAGTTGTTACCATCCTGAAAAAATGTCAAAACGCATTACTCTTTGTTGTTATCCTTAGTTGTTTCATTGATTTTCTTGTTTGTAAATTGTATGCTGTGTTCACAATATGGTGTATTAAGTTCAGTATGTAAAATGATAGTTATTGATGGTTATAATCTATTGTATTCAATCCATAAGATTGACGAAGGCTACGAGTCAATTAGCGATATTCAGTTGTGCCGGATTATCGGTATGTATTTGAGGTTAATCAACGAAACCGGCGAAATTATCTTCGATGGAACAGGGCCGCGGGACAAAAGCGGATTTGATAGTGTCGATAATTTAGATATATTTTTCGCTGGTTTAGGTACAGATACAGACACGGTAATCGAGGACAAGATAATTGCAAGTACAGCACCTAAAAGATTGACAATTGTCAGTAGCGATAGGAGATTGCGAAAAGCGGCCAGAGCCAGGAAAGCGACATCGATAAAGTCAGAGGTTTTTTGGAATAATGTCCAAAAGCAGTTGAATCGAAAAAGGCCGCAAAAAGAGCCTCCGGCAAAACGGCAGGGACTTACGGACAGCGAAACCAGGCAATGGCTTGAGATTTTTGGCCTTGAGCAGTAACGTTTTTTTGCCGATATATATTGTGACAATATATTGCGAACCCTTTTGGGAGGATAAAATATTATGAATTGTCCTGCATGTGACAATGGATTACAGGAAATAACCGTGGGGGATGTGGTGGTTGATGTATGCCAGGGCGGTTGTGGTGGCATCTGGTTTGATAATTTTGAGCTGTCTAAATTTGATGAGCCACATGAGTCTGCCGGCGAAGAATTGTTGGAGATAGAGCGAGATGATAGCATAACTGTTGACCATGCAAAGAGGCTTAAGTGTCCGAAGTGTGACAATATCGTTATGATGCGTCACTTTTTCAGTGTTAAGAAAGATGTTGAGGTTGATGAATGTCCGGGCTGTGGCGGCTTTTGGCTGGATGCCGGCGAATTAGGCAAGATTCGCAGCCTTTTCAATACCGAAGAGGAAAGGCATAAGGCTGCTCAGGAATATTTCTCGGAAGTCTTCGGTGGTGGATTGGCTGCGATGGAAGCCGAAGACCAGGAAAAACTTAAAAAGGCACAGAAAATATCAAATATGTTCCGATTTATTTGCCCGAGCTATTACATTCCGGGAAAACAGGATTGGGGAGCCTTTTAGTTTTCCTTAATCAGGGAATTAGCATAAGAATAAAATAAAATCCCTCGTTTCTGAAGCTTTCAACTCCAGTAACGAGGGATTTTTATAAGAACCCCCTATTGTATTTTCAAACACCTATTGAGCTGACTTTATCTCCGGTAAAGTCATATTCTCCTTCGCCTATCATCACCTTATTAATCGTGAATGTTACCGTAGTGCCTCTTCCAATCCCTCCGCTGCTAAAGTAGACCCTGCCATTTGCATCTGTTCTACCGGAAATGGTGCCACTATAGCCTCCACCCCATGTTCCCTCTATAGTTACTCCCGCTATAGGCTGGCCGGTTTTATTATTCGTAATAGTAATATTTGTTGTTACAGAGTACCAAGTTCGATACTCTTGTATTTTTGACATGTTGATACTCGCGTTTATGGACGGCGTGTTAAGTTGAATCAAGTCAGTCTTGGTTTCGGTGTCCGAGCCGCCCAAGCCTGTTACTGTTAAGCTGACTGTGTAAACAGGGGAGTTCCTGTATCTGTAGGTGTGAGTTGGAAATTGTTCGGTTGAAGTTGTTCCATCACCGAAGTCCCACAATCGGCTGGTAATATGTCCAGTGGAGGTGTCAGCGAATTGCACAAGAAGAGGACTATCTCCGGTTGTCGGTTCTGCCAGGAAGCTTGCTGTTGGAGCTTGAGGTAATGTCAGGTGGATGTAATTTCTTATGAGTTTGCTGTCTGAACCACCTGGGCCTCTAACGCTCAAGGATATTGTGTAAGTGCCGGCATTTTGGTACATGTGAATCGGATTCTTTTCGGTTGAAGTTGTTTCATCTCCAAAGTCCCACAACCAACTTGTGATACCTCCATATTGTGCGGATTCTATCGTTCCAACTGATATGCTTCCATTCCCGCTATACACGATATGCGCAGGACAAGTGGACTGGTCAAGGAATTGTACTGTCATCGGAGTATTGGCGCTTATTGGTTCTATTGCGAAATCTGCTGTGGGTATCGAAGGAATGAATATTTGGATATGACTAGCCTTGGTTTCAGTATCCGAGCCATCCGGACCGTATATTGACAGGCTGACGGTGTAAGTGTGGGCATCTGTGTATTCGTGAGTCGGATTTTGTTCGATCGAAGTTTTTCCGTCGCCAAAATTCCATAACCAACTGGTGATATTTCCGGTGGATTGGTCGGTGAATTGTACCGTGAGCGGCTCAGGTCCAATTCTTGGTTCTACCGTAAACTTCGCATCGAGAGTTTCTGCTGGAGGTGGAGGTGTTGGCTGGGGTTTTTCTTCTGAGTTCCATTGAAGAGCAGCATAAGCATTTAATAT
>CAZJIR010000381.1:0-3207 GCA_964546095.1 uncultured Pirellulales bacterium | reverse complement strand
ATACCGTCAAGTTCTGGCATCCCACCGGCTGGGTCAATCAGAACTGGCTGACGCATGTTATATTCTATTCGCTGATTCCCAAGTCATCGTACGCAGACGGTGTAAGTTTTCCATCTAATGCGCTTGTCTATTGGAAATTCGCTATTTATATAATCACTATGATTTGTGTCTATTACACCGGTCGTCTATTGGGTGTTAATCCGGCATTGTGTGCGGTTTTTTCCTGCTTTGCGTTGTTTGTAGGTCGGTCATTTCTTGATATTCGTCCTGCCGGTTTTTCAAATATGCTGGTGGCCGTGTTTTTGCTTATCCTTGTACTTACTACATATCGAAACGTGTTGTATATATGGCTCATCGTTCCGGTGACGGTTTTCTGGTGCAATGTCCACGGTGGGTATGTATATGCATTCATAATGCTTTTTCCGCTTGTGGGATTGCTTCTGCCAACATCAATCCTGAAAAGAAAAACGTTGATTTTGTCAACGGCCGGTTACCTGGTCGTTGTTGCTTGTCTTGCGAGAATAATTCATATATCCTGGCCTCGCATTTTCTTTATGGTTTTTGCGTATATAGTCTTGTCTGCCATTCTACGGCATTTTAAAGAGAAGCTGGTTTCTGTCAGTCAAAAAGGTCTTTATCACATAGTTGCTGCTGCGTTTGTTGCCTTTGTGGCTATGGTTTTGTTCAATCCTTTCCATTTAACGAACCTGACCCATACTTTTATCATTAGTGTCAGCGAACATGCTGCGAGGTGGCGTGAGATTCACGAATGGCGTCCTGCTTTCGACTGGGATAATCCTGTCGGTACTGCGGTACCTTTTTTGGTGATGTACATTATCGCTTGGCTGGCTCTTGCGGCCTGGATTTTAGTGCTGGTATTTACTCCCCGTTCCGTCAATGGAAGGCGTAAACGAAAGGTAAAAATCACCGGCGAATATCAATGGCCCAAAATTGATTTGCCATTAGTTCTTATAGCAGCCTTTACGGTTTATATGGCTATCCGTTCTCGTCGATTCATACCGATAGCGGGCATTGCAGCGTGCCCGATTATAGCAATGTTTATAGACCAGCTCATTCGTGCAATTTCAGTATCACTTAATTACCGAAGAAGCGACCGTCTTATTGTCTCTGGGATGCCGAGTTATTTGCGATTATCAGTTATCTTTGCCGGTGCAGGGACGGTTTTATTTTTCGGGATATGGTGGGGGCTAAAGTTTAAGAGTATTTATCTTGACCCCTGGCCCCGCGACCCGAAATTAACTTCCATTTTTATGCGGATGACCGATTCGGGTCAAAAACCGTTTTATGCCTGCAAATTTATCAAAGACAATAAATTGAAAGGTAAAATGTTTAATTACTGGACAGAGGGAGGTTTCATTGCCTTTGGTCAGGAACCGGATCCAAATACAGGTCAAACACCTCTTAAGTTATTTATGGATGGCAGAGCACAGGCGGCCTATAACCGTGGTGCTTTTGATAAGTGGTCATATGTTATGTCAGGGGGCCCCCTTACGGCACAATTAGCAGCCCGTGCCCAGGCCAGAAGGCAAAAACTGACCATTGAAGATTATATGGAAATCGGCCAGTGGATAAATAAGCAGCTAAGGGAAGAAGATGTCTGGGTGGTTTTAATGCCTCATAATACTTATAGCCCCCCTCCGCCTGAGGAGTATTATTTGAAAACGTCTTATCACGCCGTGCAAGGTCTTGAACGTAATCCTAATTGGCCGCTTGTATTTTTTAATAACAAGCAGAAAATATATGTGGATATTGGAACACCTCAGGGAAGAGCGCTTTACGATGGTATATTTAATGGTGAAAACATTTACCCTGATGAGTATCACAAGAATCTTATTAGTGCTCATAGCTGGCTTTTTTATCGTCTTGGCTTAGAGGAGAAGGAGAAGGGATTTGATTTTGCCGTCCGGTCTTTCAATTTGAATCCATCACCGGCCCCTATGCGAGAAATAATACTTGTTGCATCAAGGTTTGCTGAGATAAAACCTCAAGTGAATAAGTTTTGTGAAGATTATGTCAACAAATTCATAAAAAATGAGGCTGATTGGATTGAACAAAACGGCTATCGTAACAGAGTTGAAGCGACACGGTTGGCATGTTTTTATTTAGAGACTATCGCTCGAGAAAAGAGAAATACCAAACTTGCGAACTTTTACAATTCTCAAGGGAAAAAATGCGTTAGTGAATTACTCAGGATAGCTCGGAACAAGAGGTGGTAGCCTGTGACAAAGGGAAACCAGCCAGCAAACGAAGCTGATTCAGGCAGGGAAGCTCAAGTTAGTGAGACGTCGCCAGTTAACGGACATCAGGTCACAATGAAAGAGATTTCTATTAGTGTTTTTTTCCCATGCTATAATGAGCGTGATAATCTTGAGGGTGTAGTTAAACGGGCTCTTGTGGTTCTGGAGGGACTTAATGCAGACTATGAGGTGATTATCGTTGACGATGGCAGTACCGATGGCACGGCTAAAATCGCCGATGATATCGCCGGTGAGAACAGCAGGATTAAGGTTGCACACCATCAGACCAATCTCGGTTACGGGGCGGCCCTGCAAACCGGTTTTAAGGCGGCAACAAAAGAGCTCGTCTTTTATACCGATGGGGATGGTCAGTTCGATATGAATGGGATGCCGCCACTTCTGCCTTTAATGGAGCAGTACGATATTGTGAGTTGCTACCGATTGGACCGTAAAGACAACCTCATACGTAAAATCAACGGTTGGTGCTGGACAAAACTTGTTTGCCTGATGTTCGGCTTGAAAATCCGCGACATCGACTGTGCTTTCAAGTTGTTTAAAAGGGATATTTTTGATAATATTAGACTGGCAAGTACCGGCGCCCTTATCGATACGGAAATTTTGGCTCGAGCTGTACGCAAAGGTTACCGGGTAACACAAAAAGGTGTCCATCATTATCCTCGAACAGCCGGTGTTCAGAGCGGTGCGAATTTGCGGGTAATTATTCGAGCATTCAAAGAGCTGTTAAAGTTATGGAGCCAAGTCCGCAAGGGGGATTAATTATTGAGAGATAATAATACGGCGTATGAGTGAGGCAAAGGTCAATCTGTTTATCTATGGCTCGCTGCGAGACCGCAGGATTTTTAAATCGGTCAGCGGCTTAAGTTTTACCAGAAAGGCTTCCAAAGCTGACGAAAACACTCTTTTTGCCGAACCTGCATTACTCCCGCAT
>CAZJIR010000380.1:0-3261 GCA_964546095.1 uncultured Pirellulales bacterium | reverse complement strand
TTCCAGGCAATGAAAAGCATCGCTAAGTTTAATCTGATCTGGAGCTTTGGCAAGTAAATAGCCCCCTTTGGAACCCCTTACACTCCTCACAAGTCCCGCCGATCTTAGAACTGCTATTATCTGCTCAAGATATTTGATAGAAATGTCCTGATGCTTAGCAATGATTTTAAGCTGTAAAGGGCCTTTTCCACTATTTTGAGCCAGTTCTATTAAGGCCCTCATAGCATATCTTGTACGTGTTGATAGTTTCATAATGGATTTCCTATTATTCCTACTGTATTAGTGGAATATTATACGACTCCCCCTATCATTGGTGCAAAGAAAATCTCAAAAAATTGTTAAAAAATAATAAAAATTATCAAAAAACTTCTTTTTTATTTTCTGGTTAAACAAACAATCAATCCGGAAAAAACATATTTTATAACATTAAAAATGCAATTTTCTTGACGTGTTTGTTGGTAATCCTTAAAATATGACCACTTAATCCGCAGCTATTTTAAAAGGGGATATTGGTATGGCAAAAGGTTCGCCAAAAAAAGTGGTGTTTATTTCTTCTTTCCCCCCGAGAAAATGCGGAATCGCAACTTTTACCTCTGACTTAATAAAAAATACAGATTTAGCCGCCAAGGGGGAATTCGAACCATTAGTTGTCGCGATGCGTTCTGAAGGTCTGAAATATGAAGATCCTGTTAAGTTCGAAATTCGTCAAAATGTGAAAAGCGATTATATTTGTGCTGCTGATTATATCAATTTCAGCCACGTAGATATTGTCTGCGTTCAGCACGAATTCGGCCTTTTTGGTGGTGACGCCGGCGCATATCTTAGCCTGCTGCTAAACAGACTAAAGGCCCCTGTAATAACAACCCTCCATACCATTATTGATGAACCCAGCCCTGTGTATCACAAGTCATTAGTTGATGTCTGCAAAGCTTCTTACAAAGTAATCACTATGAACAAGCGTGGCCTCAGTATGCTGCGGGACATTTACAATATACCTGTTAAAAAAGTAAAACTGATAGCACACGGTATACCGGACCTGCCCTTCGTTGACAGCAATTACTATAAACACAAATTCGGCCTGGAAGACAGAAAGACCATTTTGACATTCGGCCTGCTTAGCAGGAACAAGGGTATAGAGGTAATGCTCAAAGCGATGCCGGCTATAGTTAAAGCCGAGCCGGCTATTATGTATATAATCCTGGGCATGACGCACCCGAATATACTAAAACAGGAGGGCGAATCATATAGATTCAGCCTCCAGCAAATGGTCAAAGACTTAGACCTGCAGGAACATGTGATTTTTCATAACAGGTTTGTAGATGACCAGGAGCTTCATAACTTTTTATGCTCAGCCGACATCTACGTAACACCATACATAAACAACAAGCAACTTACCAGCGGTACATTATCCTTTGCGGTTGGTACAGGTAAAGCAGTCGTCTCAACTCCTTATTGGGCGGCTACGGAACTGCTGGCCGACGGCCGGGGCAAACTGGTCCCGTCCGGAGACTCGAAACAAATAGCTGAAGAAATAACAGAAATACTTCATAATGATTCGCTGTTTTATTCGCTCCGAAGACAGGCATACGAATACGGCAGGTCAAGAACGTGGCCAAAAATAGGACAGGCATACTGGAAATTATTCAGCGCAAAAAAATTACCTTTACGTATCGCCGCCAAGCCTAAATTATCCGTAGCCGAAACAATATCAAATATCGAGGTGCCTGAACCTTCATTAGAGCACATAAAAAAACTGACTGATGACACGGGTCTATACCAGCACGCGAAATTTACCATACCAAACCGTGACCACGGCTACTGTACAGACGACAATGCCAGAGCGGTGATTGCAATGATAAAATATTACGTGCAGTACTCCAACCCGGAAGCTCTCCAACTTCTCGATACTTATTTGTCTTTCATTATACATTCACAGGACAGCAATGGTTTGGTTAGAAACTTCATGCATTTTGACAGAACCTGGATGAAGAATGAGCCTCTGAACGATGCTTTCGGTCGAGTATTGTGGGCTTTAGGGACGGTAATGGCAAAACCACCAACACCGGCATATTTATCGATAGCCAAAGACTGTTTCGACCAATCAGTAGAACATGTCCACAAACAACTACCAAGGGGTATGGCGTATTCAATACTTGGCATGTGTGATTATCTAAAACAGTTCCCCGGCGCCAGCGATATCAAACGCCAACTCGAACTAACCGCAGACGGCCTTATAACACAGTACGAAGAAAACAGCTATCCCGACTGGGCATGGTTCGAGGATACGATGACCTATTGCAATGCCGTATTGCCGAACTCTCTATTCGCCGCGGGACTGACTTCGGATAATAAGAAATACCTCGAAATTGCAGAAAAAACCTGTGAATTCTTGCTCGCAAACACTTTTAAGAACGAATGCTTCAGCTTCATTGGATGTAACGGATGGTACGAACGTCATGGGTCAAGAGCAACATTCGACCAGCAACCCATAGAAGCCGCAATGACAGTTATGATGTTAAGGTCGGCTTATGATGCTACACAAGACGAGAAATTTTTAAGACTTCAAAGAAAAGCCTTTGACTGGTTCTTAGGCCAAAACGACCTGCGCATTCCTCTATATGACTTCAGAACAAAAGGGGCTTACGACGGTCTTACAAATGACGGTGTCAATACAAATCAGGGCGCCGAAAGCACACTCAGCTTTCTGTTAAGCCTTATGGCCATAGTGGAAAGTTACGCCTTAGTGGATAAAATTCAGGGCCGTAAAGGTGTATCCTTGCCCAAGGCAGACCCCACAAAACAAACAACGAAAAAAACACCAATAAAAAGTATACCCGCCAAGACAAAATCCAGAAAAAGTCAGGTTGAAGAAATAGCTTGATATATCAGCCTTTGTCTTGTTCGGGTTACATAATCTATGTAATCGAACAGGCGAACTATTTTTGCCCCACGACCTCGGAGCCCTTTTCACCCGTCCATTTAATGTCCTCACCTATTCCCTGGACAGTCTGACAACTTATCAATGAAAAAAGCACAACAATTAAAGCCACTAAAAGAAGTATTTTTCTTGCCATATTCTCAGACTCTCCTTTGTCCTCGATAATACCGGTTCATGACTATAGCTAAAGATACCTGTACAAAAAGCAAATACACCGATAATATTATACGGACCGGTAACTGTATTGCCAAATACGATTTAATACAATCACAAAACAGAAAAATACTAATGAAAGTCGCCAGCTTTAACGTTAATTCCATTCG
>CAZJIR010000379.1:0-3261 GCA_964546095.1 uncultured Pirellulales bacterium | reverse complement strand
GAAAATCCGGAGGTTGTTCTTGAAATCCAGCGAGAATATGCCCAGTGTGGTTGCGATGCTCTGACAACCAACACCCTAACGATGAACCGTATTTATATCGAGACGCACAATCTCGGCGTCTCAGTAAAGGACGTGAACCGGGCAGGCGTTGAGCTTGCAAAGCAGGCTCGCCTCGCTGAGTCGAAGCGGGCCGCTGAGGAAGGGCAATATGTGCTCGGGGATATCAGCTCGACAGGTCAACTGCTCGAACCGTACGGTACTTACAAGGAATCTCAATTTTACGATGCGTACAAGGAGCAGGCTGAAATCTTAGCCGAGGCCGGAGTGGATGGATTTATTATTGAAACCGTGTTCGATTTACGTGAGGCGATATGTGCTCTTCGTGCTTGCAGGGAAAACTTTTCGCTGCCCGTGATTGTCTCGATTGCATTTGCAAGCGACGAAAAAGGGGGCAGGACAATTATGGGTGACTCCGCAGAACAATGTGCCAAACAGCTAACGGACGGAGGCGCGGATGTTGTCGGTGCAAATTGCGGCGATTTAGACCCCGCCCAGATGGCTGTTATCGTCTCTATATTTAAATCGGTAACGTCACTATCTATCCTAGCACAACCGAATGCAGGTAAACCCAAATTAGTCGATGATGAGACTGTATTCGATATGGATCCGGAAGCCTTCGCAAAAGGAATCGCCGAATGCATTCAGGCCGGCGCGACAATCGTGGGCGGCTGCTGTGGTACGAGCCCCGAACATATCCGCGCTGTGGCAGGTCTTATTAACAAAGAAGGGCAATGAAGACAGTCCGTTTACAAGATAAAGGTACAATAGAAACATTTCTTCGCGGTAATGTGTTTCTTAACATTTACAGTCTTGGAGACCTGGACGACTTTTTCTGGCCGGACACGACTTGGCACGCATTGACCGATGAAACCTGCATACAAGCTATTGCCTTAATCTACACCGGCGGAAAATTGCCATGCCTTCATATTCATGCCGAAGACGACAAGATTGTTTATGCGGAAAAACTATTGCATTACCTGGCTCCAACTTTACCAGAGTGCTTTCATGCACACCTGAATTTAGGATTAGAGAATATATTGACGGAGCGCTATACTTTAAGACCTCGCGGCGAGCATTATAAGATGGCCCTAGTAAATAAATCTTTGCCTTTGAATGTTGACACTTCGCAGGCAACAAGTCTTTCGAACTCGCATCTAAGTGAAATTATCAACTTATTCGAAAGGGCTTATCCGGGAAATTTCTTCGAGCCAAGGATGTTAGAGACAAAACAATATTTTGGTATTCGCCAGTCAGATGAATTAATCAGCATCGCAGGTGTGCATGTATATTCCCGCCGATATCGAGTCGCGGCATTAGGCAATATCACAACGCATCCAAATTATAGAGGTAAAGGATATGGCACAACTGTAACCGCTAAGTTGTGTCAATCATTATTAACCGAGACAGACCATATAGGCCTTAATGTCAAAGCGGACAACACAAGTGCCATAAAATGCTATGAAAAACTGGGTTTTAAAGCTATTGCTTCCTATGGCGAATTTGATGTAGAACTTAAACCGTCATAAAGTAAGTGTTCAATTATATGTCAAATAGTCATCTTGTAATTCTTAAGAAGCCTTATCTGGATGCGATTTTAGAAGGCCACAAGGCAATCGAATCGCGTTTTACTAAAACAAAGCGCCACGCTTTTGGGCGCGTTTTCCAAGGCGATACCTTATTTTTAAAAATAAGCTCCGGGCCTGTTTGTGGCAGAGCAACAGTTGCCAAGGTTAAAAACTTCGAAAATCTGTCCCCAGCGAAAATACTTGAAATAAAAGAACGCTACAACCATCAAATCGGGGGCGATGACGAAATCTGGAACAGTAAAATGGACTCAAGGTTCGGTTTCCTCGTCTGGCTCAAAGACATAAAACCAATCGAGCCTGTTAAAATAGATAAAAAAGACTGGCGAGCCTGGGTCGTCTTAACAGATAAAAAAAATTTCGGGCTGTTGAAAGTAAATAGGCCGAAACAACCTCAAACAGCTCCTTAACTCACATTTTTCATATTTTTTCATAAGCCGCAATAAACTCTCTTTCAAATTCGTCTGTATCTGTACGTAATCAGTACATCAAAACCAAAGGGGAGTTATAATTTTTTGAAAGGAGCAGGAAATGCTAAAGAAGATTATGCTGTGTATCGCCGTGGCGGCCTTATTATTTGCAGTTGTAAGCCTGGTGGCCCAGGAAAGACCGCGACGAAGAGATTTTGGTGGCAGGGGCTTCAGGGGCGTCGTTCAGGAGCAGGCACCTGTACCGGCCAATGAGGAAGAGAAAAAGATTTTGGACATTCTTGAGGATATGAGACAAAACCAGAGCAGAGGAATGATGAACGTGCCACGGGAGGACGGCAGATTGCTGCGATTATTCACGGAGGCAGCCAACGCCAAACACGTTGTCGAGATAGGTACATCCAATGGCTATTCAGGTATCTGGTTCTGCCTTGCCCTGCGGACAACGGGTGGAAAGCTGACCACTCACGATATCGACGCTGGCCGAGCCGCATTGGCACGCGAGAACTTTAAACGGGCCGGTGTTGAAGAACTCGTGACACTCGTATTCGGCGACGCCCACGAGACAGTCACAAAGTTGAAAGAACCAATCGATGTTCTTTTCCTTGATGCGGACAAACCCGGCTATACCGACTATTTGAATAAACTGCTGCCGTTAGTGCGCCCGGGTGGGCTTATTCTCGCCCACAATGTCGACAGTACGGGACAGGATTTCATCGATGCTGTCACAACCAATCCCAATCTGGAGACAATTTTTCAGGTCCGCGGTCTTGGCGTGACACTTAAGAAACGCCAAAGCAAATAATTAAATCCAAATAGTAACCGGTACTCCTTAGAGCCTGTTTATAAAAAGGGGACAAAGCTATTTTTATAATCAAAAGAAATTCCTCGGCCGAGAATTTCCGGCGTACGGAATTTGTGTTAAGATACCAGCCCGATATAAACGAAATTGAGACACCGGATTAGGTGAAATTCTTATGCAGATAACTCTCGACACCGCTAAAGACGTATCGTGCTCGCCTCGCTAAGTCGAAGCGGGCTGTTCGGACCTACATACATTAAAGATGGTGGTACTGTAAGGACAATCAGGAATGCCAAAAGAAGAATTGCAACGTGGATATAGTTTGTCAACTTCCACCTACGTGGTGATTGCCAGTATGGTGGGGACAGGAATTCTTGTATCGCCCGGA
>CAZJIR010000378.1:0-3264 GCA_964546095.1 uncultured Pirellulales bacterium | reverse complement strand
AGTTTTTTACTATAAAAGCCGTGTTTTTCAGCTAAACGTTTGAAAACCGGATTTATCTGAAGCATTTTTGAACCGTTTAAAATCCGGTGTATAAAAACAGGCGAATAGACAGGCTCAACGCCACAAGAACAATCTGCGATGATACTTATCGTGCCGGTTGGAGCCAGGCAAGTAGTGGAAGCGTTCCGAATCTTTCTCTTTCTCTTAGTTCTCCAGATACTCTGACTCCAATTTGGAAACGGCCCCCGCGAATTGGCTAGTTCACTGCTGGCTTTATGTGCGTTTTTATTTATGAAGCTCATAAGCTCCGAGGCAAATTTGATGCCCCGTTGGGAATCATAAGGTATCCCAAGTAGAAAGAGGCAGTCAGCAAAGCCCATAATGCCTAAGCCGATTTTTCGATTTCCTTGCGCCAGGCGGACGGTATGTCTAACCGGATATTTGCATACATCAATAATGTTGTCTAAAAATCGCACAGCTAATTTAATAGCCTTGGCCAAAGCCAGCCAATCTATATCTGCTTTGTCATTATCGAAGTTTACGAATTTAGTAAGATTTATACTGCCTAATGTGCAAGCTTCATAAGGTAACAAAGGCTGCTCGCCACAGGGATTTGTGGCTTCTATTCGGCCCAGCATAGGAGTCGGATTATCACGGTTTATTCGGTCGATAAACACTACGCCCGGCTCACCGGTTTTATGTGCGCATTTGACAATGGTTTTCCATACGTCGCCAACTGTGTGAAATTGACCTGTTCGCTTAGAAGAAGGTTTGCTCTTACCCGCCAGTTTGTGTAAGTCGTTTATTGTGTAGTTGGTAATATCGATTCGTCGTGGCAGTAAGTACCTTTCCTGGGTGCGGGGATTTATAACGATGTGTAGAGTCTTACTGGATTTGAGAACCTTTTTCATCCAGTCATCACTTATCTTAACGGATGTTCGACACTCATCATACCCATATTTGCGCCGCGACGAAAAGCACCCTGTTGTATTGCATTTGTTGTTTCGGAAAAAACCCGCCAAAAACTAATCGGCCCCGATGTTGTACCGCCGCTGGAGGCAACGCGGTCTCCTGTCGGCCTTAATCTGTCGAAGCAAAATCCGGTGCCGCCGCCGGCCTGCTGAATTAAGGCCGTTTGTTTGACGGCCTCGAATATGCCTTCTATGCTGTCTTCGATAGGCAGTACAAAACAGGCACTGAGCATTCCCCGCCGTCTGGCGTTCATAAGGGCGGGGGAATTGGGTAGGAACTTAAGCGATGCCATTAAATCGTAATATTTTTTGTGCCATTGTCTAATCTTGCTGCTGTCAGCTCCGTATCTGGCTTCAGCCTCGGCGATAAGTGATGCTACTCTGCTAAAAAGCTGGGCCGGTGTCTCGATACACTTACCCTGATTGTCTTTGATTAGATATCTACTTTGCAGGACAGTTAAAGCGTTTTCGCTTAATACAGGAACATTTCCAGGTGGCGGATATGTACGGGATTCGGTCATAAAACTAAATGCTAAAATCTTTTTTTTCTAATCCATCTAAACCTGAAGACATCACGAATTTTCTCACTGAATCGGATGCCCAAACTCTGCGTGCTGGATTTGAATTCCATTTTTCTCAAATCCTTTGCGGTAGGCTTGGCCGGTGATTTGCCGAATATCGACAACACACCAGCAGCAATTAAAGCGAGAAATGAATTTATCTTAGTTCGAATACGCATACTATTGATTTGGAGTTTCTCAGGATGCGATTAACTTTTTTTGGATAAATATAGACTATCTCTGTACGGCTGTTTTCAGCCCGGCTAACAGCTCCTGGCCGGTCCTGCTTACGAGTTCAGTTTTACCGAACAACTGATGCCTGTCGAGAATTTCAGGCTTGTAATCATAATATCTCTGGACCGCCTCAATGCCGCCCTCAGCAGCGCCGCTGGTTTTGTATTGTCCATCTAAAAGCCAGGAACTAACCTCATCATCGTACTCAGCCGGGTAAATAAGCGCAATTACGAGTTTGTCTTCGCTGTATTTAGCCAGATGAACCTTGGCCCGGCAGGGGGGGGCACTTCTGACAGCTAAAGCAATTAACCTTTTGAAATCTACTTTGGCGGTATCGAGGATGCTTGAGTAAAAGAACATCCCCGCCTCAAGCTCAAAAGTTTGCGCCGGGACGCCTTTTAATTCCAGCCTGTCATCCGGATAGGCCCTGTGTATTTTATAGACTTTTCCGTGCTTGTATTTTTCACTTTCGAGAAGTTCTGCCACTTCCTCGGCGGTAAAACCTACGCCAACATGGTCTCCAAAATCGAAAATATACAAGCCGACATATTTTTCCGGTTTTTCCAATTCAGGTAACTTCATAAGCTCTTATTATAAACATTGTTTGCATAACTTGCACGGTTTTTCTGAACGTAAAAATATTGTACTTTTTAAGGCCGAAACACTACGTACCCCGGGGGCAAATCTGCCCGGTATTATTTTTTTTATTTTAAGCTTCCCAAAGGTAATATTTTGTCTTATTATAGTCAGAGCAAGTGCAGCAACGCGGCGGGCAATGATAGCCGGGATGCTGGGATAAATAATTAAGATTTAGTTACACTTAAAAGGAAAAACAAAGTGAATATTTATGTAGGAAATTTGTCACACCAAGCAACTGAAGATGACTTGCGTCAGGCTTTTGAAGCTTTTGGCCAGGTCGAATCCGTCAACATTATAAAGGATAAATTCAGTGGTGAATCCAGAGGATTCGGATTTGTGGAAATGCCCGCGAAGCTTGAAGCACAAAAGGCTATCGAAGAAATGAACGGCAAGGACTTGATGGGACGCGCTGTAAACGTAAACGAGGCTCGCCCCAAAGCCAAACGCAACGATAGCAGAGGCGGCAGGCGAGGTGGCTTTGGTAGCGGCGGCGGTCGTGGCGGTGGTGGTCGTGGTGGTAGCCGTGGCGGTGACCGTGGCGGTAGTCGCGGCGGACGTCGGTACTAACGGCTCAGTACTGTCTGTACAATAGATATACGTCACTGCTTACTCAATTTCATAGTTCCATTATAATCGCAGACTTGTCGGGTTATGCGAAATTTCTATCGTAGAAGTCCATCGTGTCTGTGCATCTTTATTTACCGTATAATCCTTAACGCAGTGGATGATTCACGAAAGATTATGAATAAATTTTACCACTGGCGCGTATGTATGTTTATACGTTGGGATTGATGAAAAGAGCGTGTTGATAAGGGACATGACATGACTAACGGAGCAGTAGCAGGGGCAGCTGGTGGTGC
>CAZJIR010000377.1:0-3274 GCA_964546095.1 uncultured Pirellulales bacterium | reverse complement strand
TCGATAATCAGTCGTCCATCTACCCACAATCGGGCGCAATTATCAGTTAAGGTATAAAAGGTATAAGTCTCGGTAAACGGCACTTCTAACTCAGCGTTCCACCTGACCGAGAAATTGTCTGCGTTAACCAATGGGCCCGGAGAATCGTTTTCCCATGAAAAATCTATTTTCGGGTCTGTTCGGGTAAGCACCGGCTCGCCTATTAAATTCACGTTGTTAAAGTACTGCCCCTTCGCACCATTATTAGGACCTACAGTGGTAAAACTCCAGACATCACCCGTATGTGTATCCGTGCCGTCGAATTCATCGATCCTCCAATAGTAAGTTTGATTATAATCGAGCGGATCGGGTAAGAAGCTAGGTTCTTCGACAGTTCCTTTGTCTGTACTCGAGGCACCGGCTTCCACATCCTGTAAATTATCACCTAAATACACATTATGCCGAATCGAACCCGCACCACCAGTCCACTCTAATGAGGTATCTATATTGACATATTCAACTCCATCGTTGGGAACAGGCTTAGAGGCGGTAAGCGGTAGAATAGTGAAGCTCCAGACATCACCCGGATGGATAGGAGTACCATCGGCCAATACTTCCTCGACCCGCCAGTAATACGTCTTACCTATTTCCCACGTGTAACCATCGAATCTCGGTACATCGAGCAAGCCCTGGTTGGTGTCACCGGTTCCGTCTCTTACATCTTCAAAACTCTCGCCAATATACAAGTGGTGCTGAACGGCGGTATCTCCGGGCGCCCATAAAAGTGTAAACTCTGTTGTGGAGAATATTGATTTGTCATCCGGATAAGGCAACGTAGCCTTTAACTGTGGCGGTATCAGTGCACCTATCTCGTCTTGCGATAGCGCCCGGTTGTAAACACGCACATCGTCAATGAGACCGTCCCAGTGGCGTCCTGCCGCTTCCGGGTTCTCCCCAATAAGCACATTCGCTGCATTTATACCTATGGACGACGAGGTGGAGACAGTGCCGTCTACCTCTCCGTCCAAATATATGTTGATATTTGCACTATCAAACGTCCCGGCGACGTGATGCCATTCGTCTAAACCAACCGAGGTACTCCCGTTGACTGAAGGAGAGGTTTCCGACCAGATAGTAATACCAAAATGAAAACTCGGACTGTCATTATTGTTACTAATTCTCCATGAGTATTCACCCTTAGCTACGACAGATACCCACTGAGTAGGAATCGACCTGATAGTTACCCACGCGGCGACCGTTATCTCGTCGGTGACATCAAAGATTGGGTCATACCCGCAATCCACATAGTCACCGTTACCATCGAGATCCAGTGCGCCGTCTATGTACCCGGATACCCATTTCGGGTCACCTACAAGGGCACCGTCATTGCCGTTGCCGGACGAATCAGCAGCAATAGTGCCGGATGTCTCATCAAGCTTCCACCATCCGATGAGACTTGGGTCTTGAGCGTTGGCTCCATTGCTCAGGACTAGGCCCAGCACCAGAATAAAAGAAACAAAACAAATCGATTTTCTACACATAATAGTCCTCCTTTAAAAAATAAATCCGGATTTGAAATTGATATGTGAAATTTTTTGAACTGCAACGCAAAAAGTTGCTTTGGCCGTCTCAGTTCCTCGCAAAATAACTCCTCCTCTATTTGAAACAGCGCAAAGAATCAACCCATAAAATGGATAGAATCACTAAACACTCAATCATTTGGCTTGCATTTAGGACAGATCCTCTGCTAAAAACAACCCCTGCTTATTATTTTATACCAAATTAAATAACTTCCTGTCAAGAATAAAATTTGTTTTTTCATTCCTGTGAAATCTATCCTGAGCGGAGTCGAAGGGCCACTGCGAGCGAAGCGCGGCAATCCATACTTTTAAATTTTGCACTGTGTTTTTACACTTTTAGTTTTAATCTTTAATTTTTTCTCTGCCCCTTTGTGCCCTTTACTTTTGCCTTTTCACTTTCTTTCTAATCTTCTAAGTCACCCGATACAAAATACGATATACCCAACATAAATATGTCATTGACCTTATTTTATTTTAATGCTACTCTATCACCAAATTTAAGGTAACCAAAACAATGGAACTATCCTGGTTAATGAAATTGAGAATTGCCGCCGCCGCTGCTGTCGGCGTGGTTTTAATCGGTATATTAGGTTGGCCGTTGGCCTCGTCGTCCGACCCGCTCGGCGCAGTCCTTGCCGGCTACATAAGTACCGGAAGCGCCGTGATTCTGCTTATTTTAGCCTTTTTAACCGGCGTTATTGCCTATTTCCTTTCCTGGCCATACGGCCGGGAAATCGGCATCTTAGCCGTACCATCCGGCTTAGCCATCTGGGCCGTGCGCTCCGGCAGCATGACCACTTTGATACAGCTAAACCCGACAGCCGCCCAGCGCCAGGCACTTTTTACGTTTCTTAAATGGGACTCTCTTTTCTGGCTGACAGTCGTCGCTGCAGGTTTTGCCGGCGTCCTGTTATGCCAGAAAATCCTCTCAAAGCCCCGGCCAACTAAAACAAATAAAAAACCTAAAACCAACACCAGCAATTACATAAACGCAATAATTGCCTTCATCGGCTCAGGTTTAATAGCTCAAATATGTATAAGAATATTAGCCCAGGACATCAGCGCATTAGACAGCAGGTTAGGCTCTGTTGTAGCTCAGCCCCATGTCGGGCAGATAGTTTTTGCTGTATTTATCTCGTTCGGAATCGCTGCTTTTGTAGTGAATAAATTTCTCGATGTCAGCTATATTTGGCCGGCAATTGCCTGTTTCCTGGTAACTGCTTTTTCTACAGTTACTTACGCTAAGCAGGAAATTTTACAACATCTTGCTGAACAATGGCCAACGGCCTTTTATTCCAATTCTGTTATTGCCATACTACCCCTACAGATGGTGGCTTTCGGCACAATAGGCGCCATTGCCGGCTATTGGATGTCTTTTCGCTATAATTATTGGCGAAAACACGAAAGCAGATAGCAAAATCCGCTGTTTTTGGCAAATCCAATACATCTTTTTTAAAGTATTCTATTTCATATAACTCTATATTATATATCGACTTACCTATATAGCTCCTCAGAATAAATCTTCATTACCCAAACAAAAACAAAAATGGTTGTTTTTAAGCTCAAAATTAGCCGAAATATAGTTTGTTAAGATTTGTCGACCGGAAATAGTCTTTGACAAATTAGTTATTGAAAAATTGGCACTTCACAGCTTTTGACAGACATCTTGACGAACATTCAGCCGGGATTTTCGTAACATATAGGAAAATAAAACC
>CAZJIR010000376.1:0-3277 GCA_964546095.1 uncultured Pirellulales bacterium | reverse complement strand
GGAAGAGGAACTGGAAACCTTTTACGGTTATGGTTCCGACTATACGGGCCATCCTACGCGTAAAGTAAAAGGGATCGAGCACAACACCGGAGGGTTGGGCCATGGCCTGGCCTTTAGTGTAGGTGTAGCTCTGGCCAGCAAGATAGATCACGCTGCTTATCGCGTGTTTACATTGCTGGGTGATGGTGAACTGGCAGAAGGCTCTAACTGGGAATCTATGATGGCGGCCGCCCATTATAACTTGGACAATCTCTGTGTCATTATTGACCGCAATACCCTGCAAATTACCGGTAAAACCGAGGATGTATGTGGGCTGGAACCACTGGTACAAAAACTGGAAGCCTTTGGCGGGGAAGTACGAGTGGTTGATGGACACAATATAACAGCGTTAAAAGAACTGCTGAGTATGCTCCCGTTTACTACAGGTAAACCGAGTGTAGTTATCGCCAAAACTATTAAAGGCAAAGGGATTAGCTTCATGGAGAATGATCCCAAATGGCATCATGGTGTACCCAACGACCAGCAGTATGAGCAGGCACAACAGGAATTGCAGGAAAAGTTGGCGGAGATAGAATCATGAGTTTTACGCCAGGTGCAGAATTAGGTAAGGCTAATCTGGAGGTTTTTGCGGAAACCTTATTAATGCTTGCACGGGAGGACAAAAACGTCCTGGCCATAACAAGTGATTCGCGGGGCTCAGGAAAACTAATGTCATATGCAGCTGAGGTACCTGAGCAGCTTATCGAGGTTGGCATTGCCGAACAGAACTTGGTTGGCGTGGCCGCAGGGTTAGCCTCAACAGGAAAAACTGTCTTTGCCGTGTCCCCGGCCAGCTTTCTAACCGCTCGAGCGTTGGAACAGATTAAGAACGATGTTTGCTATTCAGATCAACCGGTCAAACTTATCGGCATAAGTGCCGGTGTAAGCTATGGCGCATTGGGTTCCACGCACCATGCGATTCATGATATTGCTGCACTGCGCGCTATCCACAATATCACGATTATTGTACCTGCAGATAACCTGGAGACGACCGAAGCCATAAAGGCCGCTGCGCAGATGTCCCATCCAGTTTATGTCCGTTTCGGCAAACGTCCCATGCCTCATTTGCATCCACCCGGTACTTCTTTTGAAGTCGGCAAAGCAATCCAGATTCGTGACGGCAGAGACATCGCCTTTGTTGCTACGGGCGAAACCGTGCATCCTGCACTTAAAGCTGCTGAACAGGTGGAGCAATCAGGTTATTCATGTCGCCTAATCAGCATGCACACGATAAAGCCATTAGATAGCGAAGCAGTAATGCATGCAGCCAAGGAGTGTCGTGCAATTGTGACTGTGGAAGAACACCGTACTGCCGGTGGATTAGGAGAAGCCTGCGCTTCGTTGCTCATGGGAGCAAATATAAAAGTTCCATTTAAGATCGTAGGTATCCCAGATGAATATACCATGACTGGAAATCAATTAGAAATCTTCACCCACTATGGCATTACAGCTCAGGGACTTACTCAAGCCGCCATGAATTTATTAGAGGATAATACAAGGATAGAAGTGGATGAATGAAACCTTTATCTTAGCAGTGGACCAAGGTACAAGTGCGACAAAAACAGTTGTCTTCGATACACACGGGCAGATAGTTGTACAGGCTGCCGAGCCTCTGAAATCCTATTTTCCCCAGCCGGGATTTGTGGAGCAGGATCCCCTAGAGATATATCAAAATGTACTGGTTTCAGTAAAAGAGTGTCTTAATAAGTATTGTGAAACAGTTACCCAGGACCTGACTCAGATCAAGACCTGTGGAATTTCCAACCAGAGAGAGACCTTTGTTCTCTGGGACCATTCAGGTCAGCCTCTTTCAAATGCCATTGTCTGGCAGTGCAAAAGATCAGTGGAAATTTGCAGCCGCCTGAAAGAATCGGATTTAGAAAAAGAAGTTAATAACAGAACCGGCCTGATTATCGATCCTTACTTTTCTGGGACGAAGATTATATGGCTTTATGAGAATGACCAGCGGATAAGAAATGCTATTGACTCAGGAGAGACGTATTTTGGAACCATCGATGCATGGCTCTTGTTTAAACTCACCAATGGCAAAAGTTATTGTACTGATTATACGAATGCTTGCCGCACTCTTTTCTTTAATATCAACGACCTCCAATGGGACAAATATCTTTTAGATAAGTTCAATCTAAAAAATCTCAACCTGCCCCAGCCACTACCTTCCTCACACTTATATGGCCAATCTGATTTTGAAGGATTATTCCCGAACAAGATAAACATATCGGCTATGATAGGTGATTCCCATGCTGCTGCTTTTGGAGAAGGTTGCTTCTCATCCGGTACTGCAAAGGCAACGATGGGCACCGGCTCTTCAATCCTCCTCAATACCGGCTCTAATAAAGTTCAATCTGAAAATGGGATGGTCACCACAATTTGCTGGAGTATGCCTGATAGAGTCGATTATGCCCTGGAAGGTATAATCGTGACCTGCGGAGCCACTATCAATTGGTTACGTGATCAACTCGGGCTATTTGCCGACAGTCACGAGACCGAGAAAATAGCTAAATCTATTGAAAATACTAACGGTGTATATCTGGTTCCTGCTTTTAGTGGTCTTGGTGCTCCCCACTGGAAAATGGATGCCAAGGCTGCGATCTTGGGATTGAACTTAGGCTGTAACAAAAAACATATCATCCGTGCTGCTTTAGAATCAATTCCCTATCAGATTAAAGATGTCATAACTGCTATGGAACAGGATAGTGGAATCAAATTAAAGGAACTCAAGGTGGATGGAGGCATAACGGCCAATCATTTTGTTATGCAGTTTTTGGCTAACCTATTGAAAACAAATGTTATCAACATCGGTCTGGAAGAAGTTTCTGCTCTCGGTGCCGCCTGTTTAGCCGGTCTTCAGCAAAATATCTTTTCTGATATAGATCAATTAAAGAACAATATTGCTGGCAGAAAACAATTTTCTACCAATAAAGACATGGAGAAAGTTCATACTTCTTACGAGGGCTGGAAAAAAGCAGTGAAACAACTTTTATGATTTAGGCCATTATTATTTATCTTGCAAAGCAGAACGACAACGATAAAAGCTAAAATA
The DNA here is from genome assembly GCA_964546095.1 of uncultured Pirellulales bacterium. Lineage (GTDB taxonomy): Bacteria > Planctomycetota > Phycisphaerae > Sedimentisphaerales > Anaerobacaceae > NIOZ-UU13. Next base: position 177 of record CAZJIR010000376.1, on the reverse strand, counting down.
TTTTATCTTGAGTAATTTATTTACGAGCAAAAATTTACATATGTCAAAGATTCGAAAAGTCATACTGCTAATTACACCTTCTCGAGAATTCACAAGAGGTCTTTTGCGAGGTATCGCCAAATACTCTCGTATCCAGGGACTTTGGACATTCTATAGGTCGTTGGATTATAGAAAGCA
>CAZJIR010000375.1:0-3297 GCA_964546095.1 uncultured Pirellulales bacterium | reverse complement strand
TATATAGACAATCAACTTTTCCTTTTTGCCGTCTTTGTCTTTGTCGAAGAAGCCGGTGTATTTACCAATTTCTATTTTCTGAAGATTATAGAGGCTGTCTAATCGAGCCTGCTCAGGTAGCTCGGAGAGGACCTTTATCTGATTTTTTAATTGTTTGTTTTCGGTAGAGGATTGCTCGAGGTCCCGGGTCAATTGGTCTTTTTGCTCCGTCAGCATCTCGATTTGCTCAACCAATGGATTTTTTTTGCTGTTGGTGCTTTCACAGCCGGAAATAAAGCATATTGAGCAAAAGCAAAAAGCAAAAAGCAAAAAGGAGAATTGAAGAAATCTTTGCCTTTTTGCGGTAATTCCGCAATTTTGATTTTTAGTGTTTAATATTTGATACTTGACATCAGGTCTTCGAGATTCGATATCCATATCCATTATTACTGCTCCTGTTGCTCCTGACTTTTGATGATTTCAGGAGCTTTTTGTAATATTCTATCGGCTAATCCGTATTCGATTGCTTCATTTGCCTCCAGCCAGAGGTCTCTGTCACAATCTTTTTCCACTTTTTCTATTGTTTGCCCTGTATGGTTGGCTAATATTTCATACATACGTGCGCGCAGGCGTAAAATTTCCTGTGCTTCTATGTCCAGGTCGGTGGCCGGGCCAATCAATTGACCGGAAATTAAAGGCTGGTGCAGAAGAATTCTGTTGTTTCCCAGCAGGAATCTTTTGCCGGTTTTGCCACCGGCCAATAACCAGGCTGCCATGCTTGCGGCCTGGCCGACACAATAAGTGGCAACCTCACAACGTAAGAACTGCATTGTATCGTAAATTGCCAGCCCTGCGGTGATTGAGCCGCCGGGTGAATTTATATAAAAATGAATATCGGTCTTGGTGTCTTCATTGCTCAAAAATAGCATCTGTGCAATGATTAGATTGGCGGATGCGTCCTCAATCGGCCCACCGAGGAAAACGATTCTGTCTTTCAGCAATCTGGAGTAAATATCGTATGCACGTTCGGTTCGGCCGCTTTTTTCAATTACTATCGGCACCAGAGTTTGATTTACATTCATTTTATTTATCCCTTGTTTGTTTAAGGTGTTTTCCAAAGACAACGTTTCGGATTTATCCGACTATTTTTTGTCTTTTTTCTTTTTGTTATTCTTTTCGTCTTTATCTTTATCTTTGTTTTTTTTCTTGTCTTTATCTTTTTCTTCTTCGTGCAGGACCTCGTCGATAAGGCCGTATTTGAGGGCCTCCTCAGCAGTCATATACCTGTCTCTTTCGGTTTCAGCGGCAATTTTTTCGACGGTTTGTCCTGTGTGTTTTGCGAGGATTTCGTTAATCATTTTTTTGGCCTTGAGGATTTCTTCGGCCTGGATTTTAATATCGGAGGCCTGGCCACTGACGCCGCCCCAGGGCTGGTGGAGCATGACTTTGGCGTGCGGCAGGGCGTGCCGTTTGCCCTTTGTGCCGGCGGAAAGTATTATCGCTGCTCCGGATTGGGCTCTGCCGATGCAGTAAGTTGCAATTGGTGAGCTGACAAAACACATAGTATCGTAAATGGCCATAGTATCATCAACACTGCCGCCCGGGGAATTGACATACAGGCTGATTTCGTTGTTGCGCTTGAGGTTGTCCAGATACAACATTTTCATAATCACCTCAGCGGCCCTTTGATAAGATATTTCTCCTATGAGAAAGACAATCCTGTTCTCCAGCAGCATGTCGTCAAGACTCATCTGGCGATAACGCTGATACGGGCCATATTGGTCGTATGCATTCGCCATACTATTAGGACCGGCGTTGCAATAAGCAGCAAAATGATTAACTTTGTCGATGTTTCCTGCACGATGTTCAATAGACATTAATTGCTTCCTTTATAAATATCGTATTTTTATAGCTTTTTTTGTGTACAGTTTAAGGCGCTGACAAGACGCTTACATCCCCTTCTTATGAGCGGATACGTTTTTATCGGATATTTTTGCTCGCTGATTTTCTTTTTACCCCACCGAAAAACCTATTTTTTCAATAAATATTGACTATTTTAGAGTTACAAATGGCTTTTAAGCTTTTAGTCCTTTTTTTTATCAGCCTTAGCTACCTTTTTTACTCGTTTTCTGATTGGTTTCTTAGCTGTCTTTCGGGCTTTTTTAGCTTTCTTTTCGGGCTTTTTTTCCGTTATCTTTGCCGTCTCGAGTAGTTTTGCGACACATTTGTTTTGGCGCACCTCTAAAGTAAACTGGGCCAACGAACCATCTCTTTCCATCTCCTCTCTCATCCTTTCTGGCCGATGTCCCCGCTGAATGGCAATCTGTGCGATACGGCCGTTAATCTCTTCGTCGCTGACATTAATTTCAAGCTTTTCGGCCACTTTGTCCATAATAAAAAATATTTTAAGCTGTTTTATGGCCTGCTCTTCACTTGCGGCCTGAAGCTGTTGTATCTGCTGGTCTAATTGCTCTCGAGGTAATCCGCGCATCATCAGATTCGTATATTGCCTTCGAAGTAGAGTAATTGCCTGCTCTGCAACAATGGCCAACGGCAGGTCGAACTCGGTGTTGTCGAGTAAATACTGGTGAATCTGATTGGCCAATTCTGTTTGCACCTGGGTTTCCAGCCTGCCCTGTAGTGTATCCTGAGTTTTTTCACGCAGCTCATCTTCATCTGCGATGTCCAGTCTTGTAAAGAAATCTTCATTTAGCTCGGCGGGCTTGAGGAATTTTATCTCTTTGATATCGATTTTAAGGTCGATTTTTTTGCCGCGGTATTCTTCTCTGAAATATGTTTTCGGGACATCTACGGTTATTTGTATGTTGTCGCCGGTTTTGGCGCCGATGAGTAATTCGTCGAGCTTTTCGACCGGGATTGCCCCGACGAAGCCGTTTGGTCTTGCGTGTATCTCGATGTTATCGAGTTTCTGCTCTTCTTCGACGTCTTCGGCCTTCAGAAGCACATCGGCGATAATCTGGTCTTCAAGCTCAACGGCTCCTTCCTTGCGTGGTGTCCATATACCCGACCATTTTTGCAGACGCTCAACTTCCGCGTCGATTTGGTCGTCCGTAACTTCGAGCTTTGTTTTGGTTACTGCAATGCCTTCGAGCTGCGGCAGCTCAAATTCAGGACGAACTTCAACCTCGAAGTCAAACTTCAACGCGCCTTCGGCGGGCAGCTCAATTTTTTCAAAGTCGATGTCCGGCTCGCCTAAAGTGTCCAGCTTGTTGTCCTCGAGGGCCGCTTTGCTCGCATCAGCCATCAATGTCAGTTTGATTTGCTCGGTTGTATCTTTGCCGAATCTCTTTTCGAGCA
>CAZJIR010000374.1:0-3300 GCA_964546095.1 uncultured Pirellulales bacterium | reverse complement strand
AACTTATCTTGCGGATGAAAGGCAACTACCTTTGGCCTGCTATGTGGTGGGCAAGCTTTAACAGTGACGACCCGCTAAACCCGAAATATGCAGATGAATATGGCATAGTAATGGGAACAACGCACCACGAGCCGATGATGCGTGCTCATGCTGAATGGAGAAAAAACAGAGCAGGCCCGTGGAATTACGAGACCAACGCCGAAAAGCTACGAAAATTCTGGATGGAAGGCATTAAGCGCATGGGGTCACGCGAAAGTATTGTCACTCTGGCCATGCGTGGCGATGGTGATACGGCAATGAGCCCGGACACAAATATCGCATTGCTGGAGAAAATTGTGGCTGACCAGCGCAAGATTCTTGGCGAAGTTACGGGCAAGGATATAACAAGTATCCCGCAATTATGGGCATTATATAAGGAAGTACAGGATTACTATGATAAAGGTATGCGGGTACCGGAAGATGTCACCTTGTTATTGTGCGATGACAACTGGGGGAATGTCCGCAGGTTGCCGAAACTTGGTGACCCTCCTCGCTCCGGCGGATATGGCATGTATTATCATTTTGACTTTGTAGGTGGCCCCAGAAATTATAAGTGGCTCAATACAAGTCCCATAGCACGGGTATGGGAACAGATGCACCTGTGTTATCGCCTCGGCGTGGACCGAATCTGGCTTGTGAATGTAGGAGACCTCAAGCCCATGGAATTTCCTATTGGATTTTTCTTGGATTATGCATGGAATCCTGATAAATGGCCGGCTGGGCGTTTGCCCGAATATACCCGGCTATGGGCACAGCAGCAGTTCGGGGCTAAACACGCCGCAGCCATTGCCGATATCCTCTCCGAATATACAAAATACAACAGTCGCCGGAAACCTGAGATGCTGGCTCCGGATACCTACAGCTTCGCGAACTATCGTGAGGCCGAAACAGTTGTAGCCGACTACAACAAACTGGCAGAAAAAGCGAAGAAGATTAGCAAGCTGATGCCTTCTGAGTGTAAGGATGCCTATTATCAGCTTGTATTACATCCTGTGATTGCTTGTGCCAACTTAAATGAACTTCATATAACCGTTGGAAAAAATCGCCTCTACGCCAAACAAGGACGTGCCGCCACTAATGATTTAGCTGAAAAAGTTGAAGAGCTGTTTAACAAAGATGCTGAGATTTCTCACTATTACAATAAGATTATGGCCAGTGGAAAATGGAACCACATGATGGACCAAACGCATATCAGCTACACATACTGGCAGCAGCCTAAAAAAGATGTCTTACCCAAAGTGGAAGAAATTGAGCTACCTGCTGGGGTGGATATGGGTGTTTCGATTGAAGGCTCGGATAGTTGGTGGCCAATGGAGAAGAGTGAGGCAGTCTTACCTGAATTTGACCCCTATAATCAGCAGACATATTATATTGAGGTTTTTAATCGTGGACAGACGCCTTTTGATTATAAAGTTGAACCAGGTAAATCGTGGCTATTAATCACACCTAATCAAGGTAAAGTTGATAAAGAGAGGCGAGTGTGGGTAAGTGTGGACTGGCAGCGGGTACCGAGTGGTACACAGCGCGTTCCAATTACGGTGGCCGGACCGGATGGAAAAAGCGTGATTGTTCAGGCAGTCATTAATAATCCTGTTTCTCCGGAACGTAATAAGGTAGAAGGTTTTATGGAAAGCAACGGTTATGTTTCAATAGAAGCTGAGCATTATACTAAGGCAATCAATACAGATTCAATACAATGGCTGCATATACCGAATTTAGGCCGGACACTTTCCGGCATAACGCCTATACCGGTAACAGCAAAAAGCCAGACACCACAAGGAGGCAGCCCTCGTTTGGAATATACTATGCATCTTTTCAATAGTGGCAAAGTTGAAGTTAAAGCATATCTATGCCCCACTCAAAACTATCATGCTACTCAGGGATTACGATATGCTATTGCGTTTGATGATGAGACGCCACAAATAATCAACATCCATGTGAAGGATACAATTCCCGACTGGAAATACCCTCCAACCTGGAACCAGGCGGTCGGTGAGAATATTAAAGTCACGGTCTCTGAACATGTTATCGAAAGGCCGGGTTCGCATATTTTAAAATTCTGGATGGTGGATCTCGGAATAGCCCTGCAAAAGCTCTTAGTGGATACAGGCGGCCTAAAGCCAAGCTATCTTGGTCCACCGGAAAGTTTTCACAGCAGTGCCAAAGGTGCTTTTTACACCGGGAATTACCGTAACCTGTTTGCCGAAAACGGGCACTCCCCCGAAGAGGTGACTGCGAAAATCAATGATGCCTTCCAGCAATTGTTCCACGGCAACCCAAACACCCAAACGGTTTATTATCCTGCAGGGTCCAATGATAATGGTGCGCTGGCCTATATTTGTGACATCCACAATAACGATGTGCGTTCCGAAGGTATGTCCTACGGCATGATGGTTGCAGTGCAATTAGACAAGAAGGTCGAGTTCGACGCCCTTTGGAACTGGGCGAAGACTTATATGTATCACAATGAGCCCGACCACCCGGCCTATGGCTATTTCTCATGGTCATTAAAAATAAATGGAAAACCGAACGACGAGATGCCTGCGCCGGATGGTGAAGAGTATTTCGCGATGTCACTCTACTTCGCCTCGGGGCGCTGGGGCAACGGTACAGGCATCTACAACTACAAGGCCGAGGCGGACCGGCTTTTGTCTGACATGAAGAATCGGAAGATAATCACAGGCCAGACGGTTGCCGGTCCACGAACAGGCGGGAACATCTTTGATGCAGAACACAAAATGGTGCGCTTTACCCCGGACGTTAAACGCCGTGACCACACCGACCCTTCCTATCATCTTCCCGCGTTTTACGAGCTGTGGGCGCTATGGGGTTCTGAGGCCGACAGGTCCTTCTGGGCGCAGGCCGCATGTGCAAGCCGCGATTTCCTTCAGCGTGCAGCACACCCAGCCACGGGTCTAACTCCGGATTATGCCAATTTCGACGGCACACCACGGGCCGGTCGTTTTAGCAACCGGTCTGTCAATTTTAACTTTGACGCATGGCGAACTGCTATGAACTGGGCTATGGATTGGGCCTGGTGGGCTAAAGACGTCAGACAAAGAGAACTGAGTGACCGCCTGCAAGTGTTTTTCGAATCTCAAGGCATGTCCGATTACAAAAACCAATTCACACTCGATGGCAATCCCACCGGCAGTGACCATTCGGACGGATTGGTAGCAATGAACGCCGTGGCTAGTCTCGCGGCGACCCATACTCGCTCAAAACGATTTGTCGAAGAGTTGTGGAATACGCCTGTCCCAT
>CAZJIR010000373.1:0-3305 GCA_964546095.1 uncultured Pirellulales bacterium | reverse complement strand
GGCTCCAAACTGTCATTCGAGTTCCATACCCACATCTGATGAAGTTTGTAAACCTTGTCGAACTCATATTCAATCCAGGTCGGCTGATTACCATCTTGGCTGCTTAGCCACATATTGCCTACACTTACGTGCGTATGCAATAAACCACTGTCATCCAGTCCCGAGCCGTTGATAGTACTTTCAGGTCTATTTTCCTCTCCGCTGCTGGAAGCTGCCGCAGTGATGTTCTCACCGGAAATTGGATAAGCAATAGGCTCAACCGTAAATTGCCACACACTACCCTTGTCTATTGTGCTATCGGGTGGAGCATTAACCTCATCAACACGCCAAAAATAAGTCTGGCCTAGCTCAAGATGACCATCAGGCTCATAAGTGTTCGCATCCTGGCCCTGACTAATCAGTACATCCAGTTGATTGTCTCTGGTGGCATCATTTACATCTTCGAACACTGTCCCCAGGTATACATCATGACTATCGGCATAGCCCCCCGGTTTCCAGCTTAAGATTAAATCGCGAGATACATCATCCGCCTCATTAGCGGGAACCGGGTCACGAGCCGCGCGTGCCAATCCGCCAATATCACCCTCAAGCAGTGTGCCGCCATCGTCTCCCATTTCGACGGTTCGAACTATTGCATTACCACCTGCTGCAGGTGCAAACATAAACGCCACAAACCCGTTGGTATCGCTGTTGAGAAAATCAGCCAGCGCTTGATTCGTGTCCGTTGATTCTCTTGTCCCTCGAGCAGGTGCATTAAATGTTAATAATATATCGGTCACGTCAGCTAAATCCAAAACAACCGCGCTATCAAGGGCTGGAGGAGGATTGTTCTGGACGCCAGGAGCGGTATTCCAGGTCATTCCCGAGGCGACAAGGTTCTCATTGGCCTCAAGGACCCCGTAAACATTCACTTCACCAGTGTCATGGCCGTAATTGCTAAAACTTATATTTGAAAAAGCGAAGCCACGGGATTTTACCTCAGATATATCGTAAGTAACGAACCCGACACGGCGTCGACCAGCGACGTCGCGCGCATGCATACCTGATTGAGTGTCATTGCTTGTGTCTGGTCCCTCCGACCCGTCATTGCTTACGTGCGTGTCAAACGTAGGTAATAAGCTAAAAGGCTCGGCCTGAACATTACCCGCTACACTTAGCAGCAAAACTAAAGAAACCAAATAGATCAATTTTCTATACATAATATTCCTCCTTTAAAAGTGAAATAAAAACTATGCTCTGGAAAAATTAAAAAAACCCGTCGCCTTTAACTAAAAAATTACCAACAAAACGACCGATAATATTATTCGGCCTCATTACATCCTCTCTATATTCGCCTAAGACAATTTCCCGACTTGACACTACCTCCTTCCCTCAAAAACTGTTCATTGAAACGTAACTACTTTATTTCGTCGCACATGTATTGTATCTAAAACCCATACCTCACAAATAAATCTAACTAAAACATGATATTCTTTCCCCCCGGAAAGCCGCACTACCCAGACTTTACCTATTCTTATTTGTACCAAAATAGTTATCATCCCGTCAAGAAAAATAACTGATTTATATCACTAATATTTCTCGTTGAGAGCGCGTAACAAGTCTGAACAAAGTTTGAATCATGAGACATATCCAAATGTAAGGAGTGAAACGGGGAGATGCTACTCTTCAAAATCGAATATAGACTAAAAGTAAGCCTGCTCAGGCAGAAGCGAACATTACTGAACTGAGTTTAAAAAGTGGCGATTTTCAGGATTTGGATTTCTTCGCTTTTTTGGGCTTCTTTGGTTTTTTAGGTATTTTCTCTTTTTTGGCTTTCTTGGCTTTCTTGGGCTTTACAGTAGTTGCTTTCGCAGTACCACCGCCGAGCATAAAAGCTGCACCAGTTACAAGAACAGCTAATACCACAGCCCCACCCATAATATACCAGATTAAACCCTGAATACCTGCCAGAATCGAAGGCATCACGCCCATTTTACCAGTGAAAGCAACAACCGTAGTGTAAATAATAATTAACAAAGGCAGAAACAGCAGCATTCCGAGAACATTACTTGTCGTATCCGGTGCCGTCTCGATATATGGCCGAGCTAATGCGGCCGGAACTTCTGGTGCGGCTTGGGGAATCACAGGTTCCTCGGTAAGCATTTGGTCCGCCTCAGCGGCCATTGCCACCGCAGAATCGGCTTCGGCCTCGGCTGGAGCCAGTTCCTGACCTTCGCTTTCAGATGTATAAATTTCGTCAAGAATACCCCCTAATGAAGTGTCATCAGCCTGTAACGAAAGGTCTAATAAGCCCGAACCACTTCCAAAGCTATCCAGATTTACATCCTCTTCAATTTCTTCCAATGGTACTTCCGGCGTTGTACCTGTCGTACCGGTTGGTATCGCTGTTTCGGCCATAGTGTCATCCGTCACCAGGTAATCGCTGTCAGTCTCACCAAGGACGCTGATTCCTTCTCCCGTTAGAGCGGTGTCTGCATCAGTCAAATCACTTGGAGGTACTGGTGTTCCGGTTTCCGGTGCCAATAAAATCTCACTTGTACCAGCAGCCTGTTCAGACGGCGCCAGTACTTCCAGTTCCATATCCTCCGGTTCCAGAATATCCGGTGTCAATTCTTCAGTTTCTTCAGTTTGCAAATCCAAAACCTCCGGCATTAGCTCTTCGGATTCCGTAGTTTCTTGTGTTGGGGTTTCGGGCATAGAGATTTGGGATTCCGTGGATTCTTCGGATAATGCAACATCCGCCTCAGAGAGCAATGCATCGACCTCCTCAACTTTGAAGAGTAAATTCGGACCATCACGAAACTCTCGCAATTTACCTTCCTCAACTAACTGATTGATTTCCTCCTCTGTCTTATTGAGCTTCTCGGCGGCTTCCTGTAATGAATAAAACATCCCAGCCATAATCACCTATCTCCAACACGCTAAATAAAGTGCCTGACTACGGTTTTTTACATGTAAAAAAACCATCGCTATTATCTACCATTTTACCCTTAACGCAGATAATATGCAACCTTTTTTTAGTGAAAATGCCATAAATCGGCTGCCGAAATGCAATTTCGAAATGTTCCAGCCCGAATATAATGACTATTTCATAATTTTAGCTAAGTATTTTACTCACAATACAGTACAAAAAGACCTGTCGATGAAACGGTTAATAATAACGGAAAAAAGCCCAAAAATGCCTTAAACGCCAAGACAAGTTCGCCTGAGTACAAAGGTACAAGGGACCTCGGTGCTGAGAGCTACGATCCAGGACAACTTGAGTGGGATACCGCTTACTACTGGCGTGTCGATGAAATCAATAA
>CAZJIR010000372.1:0-3312 GCA_964546095.1 uncultured Pirellulales bacterium | reverse complement strand
TGTTGCCGGGTTGAAAACCCGGTGTCCTAGACCTGCCTAGACGATGGGGCCAACCGTGTTTATTCCATAGAAATTGCTTCCTCAGGACAGGCATCAACACAGACCCCGCAATCAATGCAGGTTTCGATGTCTACTAACGCTTTGTCGGCAGACATGCTTATAGCCTCACTGGGACACTCTGCTACACAGGTTTCACAACCAGTGCATTTCTGTTTATCTACTTTCGCCGGCATTTACAAAACCCTTTCCAAAAAATCTAAGAACTTCCAAATAAATATTTACAAAACCTTAGCTATTAAACGGAAAACGGAATGTTACAAAATTATGGCGATATTACAACTTATTTTTTAGGAATTTTAAATAGCACTCAAAATTCCAGATGAATCCCGCCCGATTTGATTCAATAGGGTTTCTCGACGTAATCACGCTTAGTCACGATTGCTATTACTGCTCTGATGCAGACATCCTTAAAGCAATTGCCATATCGCGAACAAGCTTGTTCGAGTCATTTTTTGCCGTCCAATCCACGACTTTATCAAAGTTACCTTCAGGCGTTTTGGTCAGTACATAAACAGCCATCATGCGAACCGGCCAATTTTCATTGTTCAGATTCTTTGCCACTGCACTAATCAACTCGTAATCCAGTGGCAAAGAAATCATCTCGGCCATAGTGTGCACCTTAACGACCCACTCGCCATCTGCAAAGTTACGCAACAATCCGGATTCATGTAGTAGTGCAGACCTCAACAAGGGCTCCATCCAGTCAGCATACATAAACCTGTAAAGTGGCTTACGATTTAACATCGCATGTTGTTCTCTTAAAAGCGAGGTAAAAAGCTGCGCAGTTTTTATTTTTTGGCCGACAAAGCTTTTTGAGATTAGATTGAACCGACCTCTGAGATACTTACCGGTAAGTTTAATGCCTGGACGTTTTATACGCACCCGCATTGGCTCAATATAAGTGAGCCTATTCGTGAGTTTGCCCTGGTCATTGGTTACAGGGTCAAGATAAAGAATAAACTCTATGTCTAAAGATGCCTGTGGATAGGTTAAAAGAGTTTCTCTCAGTTCGCCCAACATAAGCCTTACAGGAATGATAATGTTACGACCAGGTTCGATTAGAAGAGCTGACCGAAACTTTATAGAAGCCACTTTCTGTATTTTTTTGTCAATGTCTCCACTAATATCGGCATTGATTCTGATATTACCCTTGAACATAGCATCATCGTTAATTACCAAAGGCTCGGAAGAGTTATTCTTCAGTTCAACCGTACCACTTATTTCGCTACCGAATGGAAATTCATCGCCTTGAATATTAAACTCGCATGATATTGCCTTCTCAGGCCGAGTAAATACAGGAACGAGTGTTCGCCCAAAAACACTCTCCAAAGTGGTCAATACAACATTAGGTTCAATAGGCGGGGTATATTTTACACCCTGTTGGGCCAGAATTTCTTTGGCACGTTCGGCTGCAAACGAACCGGGGTCCTTTGCAATAGCGGTATCCAAAGTTTCGATTGCCAAAGCCCTTTGTCCCTCCGATAGTTGAATCTGAGCCAATGCCAAATCTGCAATTTGATTACGCTTTTGATTCTTGATGACCGGCCTGGCCCATTCTGTTTGATTTTTCATCACCAGCGCGTAAGCTAAAATGGCACCCGCCGCCGGCGAATTAGGCTCGGCTGAGTAGGCTTTGTTGGCCCAGTGCACTGCTTTATCAGGAAACGGCAGGACAAAAGAATAAAACCAGGCAAGTTCTTTCATACCGACCTGCTGTGAATCATTGCCATACAAGGCCCCTGTAGGGTGTTGAGGCAACTCCTGTTCGATCGAACTCACTGAAGTACCACCCTTCGGTGTTTTAGAAACTTGTCCAAGTAACTGTTGGGCTTTTTGTTCAGCTGCCTGGAATATCTGCGTTGCCAGCTGACCATTGCCGATTTTCACAGCTGCTTTACCTGCAATGGCCTCGAGACGCAGATCAAATCGGCCCTTTTGTTGAATACGATGGGCAATTTGAAGGCATTTGGTCTGACTTCGTTGCGTATTATAGCTGCTAATCGCCCAAGGCAGATAAATGCGAGCAGGAAGAGCCTCAGACGGATAAAGATAAGTAAACAAATCGGCACAGTATTCATATACAGCAGCAGCAGTCTCGTAAAGTTGTAGCTGTTCCGCCTGCTGAGCAAATCTAAGAGCAGCATCAATATCCGAAGGGTTCTCACGTAATTCTAATCTTAAGCGTTCAAGGTATATTTCCGGTCCAATCCGTTCGGGCTTAATTTCCACCAGCTTCGCAAAGGCCAGCTTATTGTATCTATTACTTTTATAGGCCTGGATAAGTTGGAATTCGGCAGCTTCAAAATCGGCCTTTTCAGCCTTCAACAGACCAAGCAAAGTAGACAATTCAGAACTGATAACATTGTTCTTGTTATTAACAATTCCCAGCATTTGCTCAAGAAACTTCTCCCGCTGTTCACGGGTATCCAGCCGCTGAAGCAGATAAACAACCGCTTTTTTTGTTACCTCAACATCAGCGGATTCATTTACATAATCCATAAGCAAATTATATACAAGAGCGGAATGGTCCCGCTCCGTGGCATGACAGGCATGTTTAATCAATAATGTACGAACATCCCTTAGGTTATTGTCGAGCTTCATCGCAGCAGTTAAGAACACAATCGCCTGTTCGAGATGCGACCCACTGACATCTTCAGAGTTGGTCAGTTCATAAGCTATTTCATAAAACCTTTCGCTGACAGAAGATGAAAACAATTGATCGGATTCGACCGAGCTTGTTGCAGGAGTAGTTCCGTTTCGACCAAGCTCGCCGAAGTTCGAATCGCCCAAACGATTTGTTGTTAATCCCTGAGCCTGAGCCGAGAGAGAACAAAAAAAGAGAAGAAGCGCCGAAAATACTAAGAAAGACGTTCCCTTGTGCATTTGTTTCTCCATTAACAGTGCAAAAAAAACGCGCTTTGCATTAATATACTTCGGACAATTGTCATTTTCTCTTTAGATATATAAATGGTTAATATATACATCTAAGTTACTATTAATTAAACTCTTATACTTCAAGTATTATCTGCCTGCAGATGAGGTGTTTATCAATTAATGCCAATCATTTCATATTCTTTTACTACCAGTGAGTATAGAAAGTATCTCTATGCCCAGGAATTTTGCGGTTAGCACATATACCGCGGCCGCCGATGGCACAACAACAGCGAGTCTCAGAATATTAAATAATCTTTCATCCGGCAAATTCCTCATTAAAATTATAATTTTGTTATTTTCATTTGTTTTGGATTCTAA
>CAZJIR010000371.1:0-3324 GCA_964546095.1 uncultured Pirellulales bacterium | reverse complement strand
TCAACGAAGACATCAAAAGATGATTGAGGAATCACCCTGCCCCATACTGGACAAGCATACAAGAGAGCATCTTGCCGAGGCTGCCTTGAAGCTTGTTAAAAAGGCTAAATATGTTAATGCCGCAACCGTCGAGTTTCTTTTGGATAAAGATAAAAATTTCTACTTCATTGAGGCGAATACACGAATTCAGGTCGAGCACCCCGTTACTGAAATGGTTACAGGCCACGATTTAATCAAGTGGCAATTGAAAATCGCAGCAGGCCTGCCTTTAAAGTTAAGCCAGAAAAATATTAAACAAAACGGCGTCGCAATTGAATGTCGGATAAACGCCGAGGACCCTGAAAATAATTTCGCTCCTTCGCCGGGAAAAATTGCCCGCCTAATTCCGCCCGGCGGCCCAGGCGTCAGAGTCGATACACACGCTTATCAGGGTTGGACTGTTTCGAGCAGCTACGATTCTATGATTGCCAAGCTTATTGTCCATCAAAGAACACGAACCGAAGCTATTGCTACAATGAAAAGGGCTTTGAGGGAATTTATTATTGAGCCAATCAAAACAACTATACCCGCCTGCCTTGATATCCTCTCCCACAACCTTTATGTCAAAAACAAAATTGATACAAGCTTCGTCGAACGAAACTTCTAATTTTATGGCGCACAACTCCTGATTCTTTTCGAAAATCTTAACCTTTAACTTTACCTGTCCGGCGTTTGCTATTGATTTCTACGGTGGCTATATAACCAACGCCAATTAGACAGAAAAACACCCTATGGTTTGAAGTTAGGTGTACAGGTTAGCTATATGTCTGTATAATTTTAGGGCCAACCGACACGGCAATCATCGAGTAAAACTTCATATTACTTACAATGACAGCTTTGTCGGTTGACCCCCGCCAACTTAAATCTTTAATCTATCCTTGATGATGAGGAACATATTGTCTTCTATGGAACAGGAAGAAAATAATAGCCAGAGCAATCAAGCCGACCAGCCCATTCTCGCCCAGGGTGTTAAGCAGTGCAGTAATGTTGGCGACAATGCTTCCACCAAAGAAGGAAACCTTATTTCCAAATAGTATTTCTACTGTGATTCCCAAGGCGATCAGCAATAAAAATATTTCTGTAATCTCGCCAATCCATTTTTTTGCTTCTTCAAGAAACCGCATTTCTATTCTCCTAAATCAAATTAATAAAAAACAATAATTCACGAATACGCTTGCATTGTAGTCGGCATATATTTTTTATTTACTTTAAATTTCTTGTTGCTGCCTGCTCAATGCCTCCAATCATCATTTTCCTCCAAAAACATCATTATCAGTATTGAAATTGAGGCTAAACATCCAAATTACGTGCTAATAAAAGAAGCACCCTAAAAATCTTTTTATGGCCGTTATAAAAAACCTTTGAGTGATATCAAAACCACACTATTAGTCACTACCCATTTATTGTTGTTCTTATGCTTTTTAAAATCACGTTTCTTTTACTAAAAATAAGCATGTTCTTCATCAGAGTATAAGAAATGTTAAATTTTTTATTTACGGAGTTAAATTGGGGTGTATTGGCTTGACTTTATATGTTAAAATGGGGTATTATATGTCTATGTTCACAAACTTAATATCTTTTATTTTACGAATATCGCTTATTATTGCTATCTGGGCCTTTGTCTGGAAGCTCCTGGAACCCAGAACGCAATTCATGAGAATATTAAGGGCCGCAGTGCTACTGCTCGGCCTTTTAGGCATCCTTATATTATTAAGAATCACAGGGCCATAATAACATCCCTTTAATCCCCGTTCTTTTTTACTTGCGCGTACATTTTTCGATAATCTTTCCTGAAATTCTTACGAACTCTACCCGCGCGCAGACAAAAAGCTGAAATACATTGAATTTTATTAATTGCGAAAGGCACAATGGTTGAATAAGCGTATAAAGACCAATCACTTTTCCGGTGCAACTAATTCCTCGTATGTCTCGCGTTTTCTGATGACCGAGAAGTTATCACCATCAACAAGCACTTCGGCCGCCAGGGCCCGAGCATTGTAATTGCTGCTCATAGTAAAGCCATAAGCTCCGGCAGTAAAGACAGAAAGTAAATCACCGCGCCCTACCGGCGGCAGAGCCCTGTCTTTTGCAAAGAAATCCGCACCTTCACAGATGGGTCCGACCACATCAACAACTTCAGTGCCGTCCAGTCGTAAATCCTTCTCCCGCTGTGGAGGAACAAATTTTTCATCCACCTTCGCAGGCCAAATGAAATGGAACGCATTGTACAAAGACGGACGAATCAAATCATTCATCCCCGCATCAACAATAATAAATTTTTTCCTGCCTCCACGCTTTGTATAGAGAACGCGAGTAAGCATTACTCCTGCATTTGCACAGATACTTTTGCCCGGCTCCAAGATAAGAGTAAGGTTCTTATCTTTTAGCAGCGGTACAATACCGGCTGCATATTCGGCCGCCGAAGGCACGGTATCGGATTCATAGTCAGCACCGTAGCCACCACCCAGGTTAAGAGCTTCGATAGCGTGGCCTTTACTACGGAGCTGGTCGATAAGCGGCACGGTTTTTTTTACAGCCTCAACAAACGGGTCAATCTTTTTGCCGCCTGTTCCTAAGTGGACATGAATCGCACAGAGATTGACTATTGCGTTATCGTCGTGAGCAGCAAAAACTTTCAGTGCCCGCTCGATATCTACGCCGAATTTTGTTTCTTTCTTACCCGTCTTCAGGAAAGAGTGGGCCCCATACTCAATATCAGGATTAACTCTCAAAGCTGCTTTAGTTCGTTTGCTCTGTTGTTTTGCCAACCGGATCAGATTGCCCAGTTCTGCTTCCGACTCGATATTGAAATAACTGATGCCTGCATCAAGTGCTTCGAGGATTTCAGTGTCGGTTTTACCGACACCGGCAAAGACAATTTTCGCCGGATCGCCGCCGGCCTGCAAAACACGATACAACTCACCGCCACTGACAATATCAAATCCACTGCCCAATTGAGCCATCACTTTGAGAATATTGATATTACCGCAGGCCTTAACGGAATAGCAAATCATTGTATCAATCTGACTATATGCAGCTTGAATCTTTTGTAAATGCTCGATAAAAGTAGCCTTGCTATAAACATATACCGGCGTACCAACCTCGTCAGCGATTTTCTCAACGCTGACATTTTCAGCCAACAGCCTGCCGTTCTTATAGTCAAAATAGTCCATATTGTTATTCACTTCGTGTTAGGATTAAACAAATCGCCTCGGTATCAACTAATATTATAAGAAATTAAACGCAATTTGCAAGCAAACGCTTACTTTTGTCAGGTAGGGATAA
>CAZJIR010000370.1:0-3332 GCA_964546095.1 uncultured Pirellulales bacterium | reverse complement strand
GTCTGCTTTGGCCAAAATGGCCTTTCGCAAATGACTATCAAGTTGAACCATCTCTGCAATTAGCACTCGGCCCTTGTAGCCGGTATTGAAACAGGCATCACATCCTACAGCTTCGAACAAGCATGTTGTCTCAATCTTCCGCTTACATTTTTCGCAGAGTTTCCTCACAAGCCTCTGATTTAGCACTGCTGAGACGCTTGATGTCACCTGATAAGGCTCAATACCCATCTCTAAAAGCCGCAAGAATGCCCCCGCAGGCGTTCCGCTATGCATTGTGCTCATTAGAAGATGTCCCGTTAGTCCTGCCTCGATAGCTATCTTTGCGGTTTCAGCATCCCGTATCTCTCCAATCATCAAAACCTGCGGGTCCTGCCGAAGCAGCGACCGCAAACCTGTCGGAAATGTCATTTGACCGTGAGGTGTAATTTGCACTTGTGTAGCACCTTCAATCATTATTTCCACGGGGTCTTCCAAAGTTACAACGCTCTTACCAGGAAAGCTTTTTAAAATATGACGTAAAAGAGCGGCCAAGGTAGTACTTTTTCCACTACCTGCTGGCCCGGTCAATAATAAGATTCCCTGGTTTTTGGCGGCAATCTGTTTCAATACTGTGTATATATCATCTGCAAAGCCTAATTGCCCCAATTCCATGAGCTCAATATTACTGTAAAATAATCGTACGACCGCTCGTTGGCCGTGTATTGTTGGGAATACTGCCAGTCGCTTGTCTATAATTCTCTTATCCCGACTCTTATTGATTTCAATCCGGCCTTCCTGTGGTATGTCATTGCGATAAGTTAAAAGTCCCCCCAATACCTTCAGTCTTGCAATAACATTATCAGATATGGTCTTAGGAAGCTCTTCAATAGTGTTTAAAACACCATCGAGCCGGAATTTTACTAATAATCCGACGCCAGTAGGTTCGAAATGGACGTCGCTGGCGCCGGACTCTACGGATTTGCTAAGAATGTCATCTACTAAAGATACTACATCTTGGGCGTTTATTTTTTGTTTATTAGAGCCGTTCTCGTGATTATCTGCAGCCATATTCTCGTCTTCCGCTTAGCAGATTTCGTAATATTCTGATGTTTGGCTTTTTGAACTAAGACGCAACGGCACATAAAAACGTTACCCAAAAAACGCTTTTTTTTACAATTTTTGTGTAATTTTTGTTAACATATTATTAGCCATTGCGTCTTTACATATAGAGTAGTGTAGGTTATTCGAAATGGACGTTTATGTTTGGTAAGGCCGTAAGTTACGGGACACTGTGGGATTTCGTTGTTCCTGAAGCTGTCAGCAACGACCAGCAGTGGGTATTGTCCGCAATGCACAGGCATGGGCGGAAGCTGGTAACAATGCTCTGGCGGATATTGGGCAATGAACAGGATGTTTGTGATGCTTATCAGGATACTTTTTTGCAATTGGCTCATTATGAAAGTGGACAAAAACCTGAATTTGTAAAAGCATTTATTTTCCGTGTAGCTAACAATGTAGCTATATCAATGTTAAGACGCAGAGTTGCCGAGAGAAAAAGAATTTCCACCGCTATTGTTAAAGAGAAGATTTCTCCCTCGCCTGCTAAAGAGTTTGATTCTAAATACTTACAGGAGACTTTAAGATTCTGTATATCCCAGTTGCCGGAACATTTAAGGAACGTCGTTACATTACGCGACCTTGCCGAATTGTCTTACACTCAAATTAGTAGGATATTGGGAATATCAGCGGCAACGGCGAGGGTTTACAGGTGCAAAGCAATACATTTATTGGCTATATGGATGAGTAAAGAAGAATAAAAATGAAAGCTATGAATAAAAATAATGGGTGTAGAAGGGTCAGAATTTGGTTAAGGAAAGCTATAAGCACACATTTTGGTCCAAACGCAGGCTGGTTGCAATGCCACATTGCAAAGTGTCCAAGATGTCAACGAAGATTAATTCCCTATGCTAAAATTCATTTAGCCATATCGACTATTAAATCTCAACCTCACAAGCTTGATTTATTGATGTGTGCGAATGCACAGGCTATTGGAGTCCTTAAACACAAACTTCAAAAAGCACCGGAAGCTGAAAAGCTCAGAAAAATATTACCCGAGCCCAAACTACTGGAAAAGTGTCGCAAGTACTCACACTCTTCATCAAATGTAGCGGCCTGTATCGCAGTCTTGCTTCTTATGAAATTGGGCGTTTTTTCCTCTATGGATATGTTCCAGTCCAAAAGTCAGGGTGCTATCAGGCAGTACTATGCTGGCCGGGTGGGTAAGGATTTAGCCGATGAGATTTTCCCACAGGATAACGATAGCCCGGTTGCAATCACTTAGTGGGCTGCGATTTTGCAATCCACTCTCAATCTTGGGTACAGGCTTAATTTTAGTGTAATATAGAATGCATTCCTCTCGTTAAGTGCACCTCAAATAATACCGATAATCATTTCGTACGGTAGTATCATTTTTATGGCTTGATGTATACTTCTATCGGACGCAGGAAATAATTCATTTTTTCTGTTCAAATGTGATTTGATTGGCGGGGGATTATTTTTTATATTTTATTTGATGGCTTTCACGGAGGGTTCCATTCACTCGTTAACAGTAAGGATTCAGGGTTTCTGTTTTTTGAGAATACTCAGGCTTTGAGTCCCTGAAATGAGAGTGTCCAACTGGCATTAAATAAAGCCGGTATACATGAATTAAAGTGAGGG
This sequence comes from uncultured Pirellulales bacterium, assembly GCA_964546095.1. Taxonomy (GTDB): domain Bacteria; phylum Planctomycetota; class Phycisphaerae; order Sedimentisphaerales; family Anaerobacaceae; genus NIOZ-UU13. The sequence continues at coordinate 635 of CAZJIR010000370.1, read as the reverse complement.
AAGTGTTTAGGATTATGGCAAGGTTTTTCAAATTTCGACATAAAAAAGATAAGCAACCCGACGATAATTGCATTACCGATTATCCTGATAACAGCAACACAGAGGATATTAGCGGTCTGTCGCAATTATATTGTCCGCAGCAGGATAGTACCGCCCATGTAGATGATGTGGCTGATATCCTCTCCGAAATGGGAAAAATCACTTCTAAACAGCTCTCCAAAATAAGAGGAATTCGGAAAAAAAAACCGGACAGCGATGTTTGTCAAATTATTACAGAACTTAAACTGGCTGATGAAACAGAGATTTCAAAAGCCCGTGCGAGTTTGTATGGATTTGAGTTTCGACGTATAGCGCCGGAACAGGTAGACCTTGAAGCATTTCATAAACTTGAGCTTGATTATATAAAAAATAACGGCATTGTACCTATGTCTTTAAGCGATGAAACTCTTGTCGTGGCGACAAGCCGACCCGCCGATCTATTTATTATTGAAGATGTGAAAAGACAGACTCAAATGGATATTGAGACGGTCGTATGTTTGGCCGAAGACATAGATAGAATCTGCGATTCTTTCGAGAATGAAAGAGTTGATTATAACATTGATGATATCATAGGTGATATGGCGGAAGTAGAGGTC
>CAZJIR010000369.1:0-3360 GCA_964546095.1 uncultured Pirellulales bacterium | reverse complement strand
GTAAGCGTAGCTTCTCGAAACACCCGGCGCCTTACCATACCTTTTAATAGCCTCGTTCATATCTGTGTTGAATAGTTCTATGAGCTCTTTAACATCGACCGCCTTATTCAAAACATTAGGCAATTGATTGTCCCAGAAGTCTCTGGCGTACTGGGCCGCATTGAACTTTTCTCTTCGTTGCTGTTCCTTTATATCTTCCAAGCTCTTAAAGTAGAGGCTATGGTACAACAAGAATGCTATTACCGCAGCAGTCACTGCATATTTGCATACTCTTTTCATAAATAAATTCCGGCACTGCCGTAAGGCACCCCTTCCGGGTGAACAATACCTTGGATAAATAGACAGTTTTACTGTTCTGATTGTCTGCCGTATGCCGTATACTTGGTTATATTTTCCTGTGTAACCAACTCGACGGCAACAGGCACTTTTTGAGGAAAATCCCTTTTACCTTTAATGTACTCATCTGCTTGTTCAGCAGCCATTCGAGCCATTTTCTTAGGAAACTGCATACCTGTAGCGATTATCTTGCCTTCATGAATGGAATCAATTACGTCCTTTGCGCCATCGAAGCCGAAAACCATTACCTTATCTGCTTTGTCGGCAGCCACAAGAGCCTGGTACGCACCCATGGCCATTGCATCATTGCCACAAAAGACGGCATCAATCTCAGGATTAGCCTGCAGAATCGATTCAAGAACTTCCATTGCCTTCGTACGGTCGAACTCAGCAGTTTGCTGAGAAACCATCTTCAATTCCGGATAATTGTCAACTACATTATGAAAACCTTTCGAGCGGTTCCATGTATTATTGTCACCGAGAATCCCAAGAAGCTCGACATACTTGCCTTTTCCATTCATCTTTTTAACGAAGTACTGACCCATCTCTACACATCCACTGTAGTTGTCTGACAATATCTGCGTGGTGGCAACATCATTGGAATTGATTTCTCTGTCAATGCAGAATGTGGGTATGTTTGCCTCTTTGGCTTTTCTCACATTTGCAATGGATCCGTCTGCATCCGTCGGATTAAACAAAATGGCATTATAGCCACCAGCGATTATGTTCTCGAAGTGGTCCGACTCTTTGGCGGTATCATTTTGAGAATCGAAGATGATTGCCTTATAGCCCAATTGTTCTGCTCTCTCTTTAGCAGTATTACCCAAAACAACGAACCAAGGATTGTTCAAAGTGGAAATAACGACTGCTATTTTCCCCTTACCCTTAGATTCCTCATTACCAACTTGCTGCTGTTTCTTCTGTTTGCAACTAAAGGTGGATAGAGCGAGAACCATAATCATAATTATAAAAAGCAAAAGCTTCTTTACCATTGATATAACTCCTTATAAGCTCGATTTCTTGTTAGGACTCAAAAACACTCAGGTTCATTCTATAATTGGAGATTCAAAAATGCAAAAGTTATATTATTGAGCTATTATCCACATTTCTATCCTGAATGGAACGCCATTTTGCGTCTATTTTCTACCATATTGCGAACGCTTGCGATGTGTTTCGAGTAATTATCTTTGATGTGTACTCAGGTGCACTCTAAGTGTGGTACTTTTTACTAAAACTCCTTCACTTATACCAAATATTTTTCTGTCCAATCCAACAAGACTGAAAGATAGATCAATTCGAGTCTATCAATGCCTGAATCGTGTCGAGTTTTATGTGCTCAAGAGAATCGCAGACTAAATCAGCTTCGTAAAGATTTATAGCGCTAACGGAATTTGTGACGGCTATGCATTTAGTGCCTGCTGCCTTGGCCGCCTGTATACCGTTTGGAGTGTCCTCTATTACAACACAACTCGATGGCTCAATACCTATGCGTTCGGCAGCAAGCAGAAAAAGTTCGGGATCGGGCTTTTTGTTTTTGACATGGCCACCGTTAATATAAACCATCTTTTGGTAGGGGACTTTTGTGGCTTCCAGAACAGCGCGGGATTTTTCAAGTGTACCAGATGTTGCAATGGCCACACGAAAATCCTCTCTCGACATAGCCTCTGTCATCAGTTCTAGCACGCCAGGGAAGGGCTCCAAGGGCTCCTCCTTAAGAACCTTAAGGAAATATTGCTGACGTAGTTTAATTGCTTCGATTATTTGTTCTTCTGTCAATTCCAGACCATGAATTTTAGCACCGGCTTTGACATATTCCTCAGCCGACCTGCCGAGGCCGGCTTCGAAATCCTTACGCACAACTCCCTCAACACCAAAGAAGTCAGCGAATACTTTGATAGAGATCCTTGCGTTGATAGTCTCGGTGTCGGCAATCACCCCATCAACATCAAATATTAAACCATACAACTTACCCATTGCGTATAGTGTATACAATATAGCGTTTAGTTTATCAATCTTGGATTAAACTTGGCCGACATTTCCCAGAATATGCTATAAACAGTTCTACATATGCCGATCTCTAAAATGGCTCTGTCTACATGAGTTATGAAATACCAGAATTCTTTATGTAGCCACCTCGTTCAGGAGCTAAAAAACACCGAAATTTTGGAGTGACATCATGACTCCATTTTGACACCACAAATGTCGATTTTTCTTGTATCAAGTCCGAATAAATCTTAAATTTTTACCAAAAAGCGAATATTTTAAATTTAAAATCGGATTAAGTATCCGTTGGTAAATTAAGGTAAGTAGTATATATTTACAATAGTGAACAAGTAAGGAGCCTTGGAGGGGGGGTAAACCAAGTGAGGCTGTTCAGCACAACGCAAAAGAGTTGATACCAAAATTGACACCTTTTTTGACACCTACAGCTTCCTCTGAATGTGACCATATAGAACAATTTGGCAATGAACAGGACAATCACAAAGAAAATAGCGAGGATGATAACTGCTCAAATGCTGGACAGTTAGGCATAACAAAAGACAACTTGGCGTTAGATGTCACGGGAAAAAAAGAAAAGTCAACGGTTGGATTCAAACCGACAACCACTGGTCTAAAAGAACAGCGCTCCATTTATGTGTTTACTTGTGATTTTATGGCTAATTGTAAATTCTCATAACATGTTTAGTGATAAGCAGTTGTGTTAAAATAACTTAGTGACATTCCAACTGGATTACAAAACCAAGTTACACCCTCATTTCTGCTTAAATACGCGATATTCGCTTAAAAACGCAGGTGATTGTTGTGATTAAGGCTACTGTGGTGAATGATAATGGAGTCATTTTGGAGTCATCATTATGGATTGTCTTTTTCGGCATTTCTGACTTCAAGGTTGACACTGGATGCATATCACGGTAAGTGATGTTTACCTTCTATAAGAATCTCAAAAGGCAGTAAAAGTGAAAAGGATGCGTAGTGGCCCCTCCAAAACAAGACACATTTAAGCGGCAGCGAGGGCATTATACG
>CAZJIR010000368.1:0-3360 GCA_964546095.1 uncultured Pirellulales bacterium | reverse complement strand
CTCCGACATAATTTGCTGTTTTTTAGCCGAGGGCATCTGTCCATGCAGAAGCTCAATGGTAAATTTCGGAAAAACTTTCTTAGAGAGATGTTCCCACTCATCAGTCGCCGCCTTAACGTCCCCGTTCTGCTCAACTCCCGTAATCCTCGGATAAACAAAATAAACTTGTTTTTTTGCTCTCAAACGCTCACGTATAAACTCGTATGCCTTTTTCCTGTCGCTCCGGTCAACCCATCGCGTAATAACGGTTCCTCTGCCGGGCGGCGAGTGCTTGATAACAGAAACATCCAAATCACCAAACGCGGTCATCGCCAATGTTCGCGGAATAGGAGTAGCCGTCATAACAAGACAGTGCGGAGTAGTTTGCTTTCGCAGTTGTGCCTTTTGTTCGACGCCGAATTTGTGCTGCTCATCGATTATAACCAGTCCCAAATTTTGAAATTCGATGTCACTTTGCAGCAAGGCCACTGTCCCCACAACAATATCAATCTCACCGTTTCTTATCCGGCCCAGAAGCTCGCTTCTTTTCTTGCCGGTCAGCCCGCGGGTTATCAAAACCCTTTTGACATCGCTGTTCCTCAGATACCTCTCGATGCTTAAAAAATGCTGGCCGGACAAAATCTCCGTCGGCGCCATAATCGCCACCTGTGCCTTGTTGGCAACCGCCAATAAAGCCGCGTAAAGCGCAACTACCGTCTTACCCGAACCTACGTCACCCTGCAAAAGCCGATTCATCGGCACTTCTCTGCTCATATCCGCAGTGATTTCAGAAATTGCCGTGCTCTGGTCTTCCGTAAGTAAAAATGGAAAACGCTTCCTTATCCGGCGGTCAATTTCCTCAGTGTAAACGCACGGCATAGCCATCGAAAAATGCTGAACCTTATACCGGCGAAGCGCCAACCCTAACTGCATTAAGAACAGCTCATCATACTTTAATCTGCGTTCTGCCTGCGCCAGCTTCTTCTCGTCCGGAGGTAAATGTATCCACTTAAATGCAACTTTTCTGCTGATAAGATTCGCATGCTTAAGGAAGCTTTTATCATAAAACTCTGGCACAAGCTTATCAGCAGCTTCCCGTACACGGCTGATTATCTTTTTAATTTGCCTGCTGCTCAGCCCTTTACAGGCGGGATAGATGCCACCGCTAAAATACTCAGCCGAACGAGTATGTTCTTCTTCAAGCACTACGAACTTGGGATTAGTTAATTGCAACTGATGTTTGTATAAACTAACTTTACCAGATGCAATTATTACCTGGCCGGGTTCCAACTGATTACGAAGATAGCCGCCGTGAAACCATATAATCCTGCACGCTCCCGTTTCATCACTGATTAAAGCCTCGAACATCGGCTGCCTGCGATAACTCTGGTAGTCCGTTGACTCGACCATGCCGATAACAGCCACTTCCTCACCCGGCTGCATTTGAGCTATCTTTACAGGCTCAGGAATAAAATTCCAGTCACGTGGAAAATACTCCAACAAGTCACCGACCGTTTCAACACCCAATTGTGCAAAGGTCTTTGCTCTGGCAGGCCCAACTCCTTTGATATAACGAACCGGCATCGACAAGGCAATTTTGCTACCAGATTTTTGGGCCTCTGTCTTCAAACCTTGTTATCCTTCAAATCCGTATTCACCCAGCAGCTTAACAAATCGAACGTCACAGATGATTCTCTCAATAAATTTGTTTGTTCTCTTTTCACAAACCACCAGCTCCTGCACGCTCGCGTAACCAACAGGAGCAATTATCAAGCCATTTTTAGCAAGCGGCCCCATTAAAGGCTCCGGTATCTTCGGAACCGCGGCGGTAACCATAATCCTGTCGAAGCATCCCGACGGCGGCAGTCGGTCAATCGGCCAGCCGCAACTGCCGTCACCGATATAGAACTCAACATTATCTATATCTAATCCACCCAGAACCGCCTGAGCCGACTCAGACAGCTCTGCGAACCTTTCCATAGTATAAACTTTTTTCGCCAGTCTGCTCAGTACCGCAGTCTGATACCCGCTACCCGTCCCAATCTCCAGAACCTCACTCTCTGGACCTATTAAAAGTTCCTGGGTCATCAGGGCAACGATGTACGGCTGAGAAATAGTCTGGCCCAGCCCGATAGGCAGCGGGCCGTCAGTGTAGGCCTGTGACTTATAAGAATCCGGTATAAATTCCTCCCGCGGAATCTCAGCCATTACCTTCAGCACACGCTCATCAGTTATATCCCGCCCCTTCAGGTCACGACTGAGCATCCGTTCCCGAACAGCGCCAAATCTATCTTTTTTCTCCCGTCCACCCATAGCTGTAATCATCGCTTTTAGAACGCGTCTTTGCAAACTAATTTTATCGGCCCACCGCCGATAGTGTGACAATTAAAATAAGAGTTTAATTGCGGCAGCAGCTGCTAAAACCTGAACAACAGCGGTAAATGCCCTTTGTGGAATTCGCTTCAGAAAAAATATTCCCACAACCGCCCCGGCCGCAATAAATGGCAGCATCATCAAATCAAGTTTAACAGATGCCGGTGTCATCAAATTTAAATTTGCGCTGAATGGTACTTTAAGCCAGTTAATAACGAAAAAGAACCATGCGCTCGTCCCCACAAATTCAATTTTAGGCAATCGCATAGCCAAAAGATAAATAATCATTATAGGCCCGGCCGCATTGGCCATCATAGTCGTAACGCCCGCCACAAAACCAAGCCCGACCGCAAACCACCATTGTGTTGGAACCGGTGCATCTTTGCCTTTAGTCCTTGTACGCCAGTAATTGATGCCCAGCATTATTAAAACTATCGCGCCTATAATCGGCTTTAGCAGTTCATCATTGACTGCCTTCAATCCGAAGTATCCAGCTATGATGCCTGCAAAAGCTACCGGCACAAGACGCAGCACATGCCCCCATTTGGCGTTGCGCCTGTGATAGCCCGCAGCGAATATATCAGCCAATATCAGAATACCAAGCAGAATTCCGACAGAACTTCGAGCTGGCAAAACACTCGCCATTAACGGCACCACCAGGATTCCAAGACCGGGAATTCCGGTCTTTGTAATCCCAACCATAACCGCACATAATGCAACTACAAACCATCCAAAAAAGCTCAAATCAGGCATAATCACCTCTCTGCCAGAGCATTCCATTGCCTTTTAAAATTATAAACCTTTGCAATCTATCGGTTTTTGTCTCTGTTTGCAATTGACAATTGTTAATTGAGCATCGAGAATAACGGAATATACAACTTTTACAGGCATAATTGATAAAAAATATCTGATTAAAATTAATAACGCACAGAGTGTTTAATGGAGGCCATTAAGATGAAAACCAAAAAGCTCCTCTTTTATTTGTTGGCAGCTATGTTAGGCGGCTGT
>CAZJIR010000367.1:0-3369 GCA_964546095.1 uncultured Pirellulales bacterium | reverse complement strand
GGTGCCATATAGTGAACGGTACCGACGGTAATCGTATGGCCGCTGTGGCGACTGGCACTTATGGCCTTAGTCAGTCCATAGTCGCCGACCTTCACGTAACCGTTCTCGTAAAAGATGTTGCTGGGCTTAAGGTCGCGATGGACAATGCCACATTCGTGAAGGAAAGACAAACCCTTGGAGATTTCTCGAAGGAAAAAAGCTGCTTTTTGCACTCCGAGGCCATTTGGTGATTCCAAAAGCAAATCGCGCAACGAAGGCCCCGATATATACTCCATTATCACAAAAGGCTCTTTCTGGTCGTTGTACTTAACATCAAAGATTGTAACCAGATGGGGGCTCTTGAGGTTCATGCACTGACTGATACCCCTAAGCTCTACTTGCTCGTAGTTCTGAACCGCCTTAATCGCTACCTCTCGGCCGCTGTCGCTTACAGCATAGTATACTTCGCCGAATCCACCGCGTCCAGCTGCCCTCTGGATTGTATATCCGTCAAGGGGACGATCACCGTGTTTATATCTATATCTTTGCATTTGCTTCCTGCTATAATATATCCCCCCTCTTTCCAAAAATTAAACTTGCTCCTTTAATTCCGTTAAGACCATTGAAATCTGGCCGATTCTGATTTGTTTTTTCATAGGAAGACCAGTTGTTAAACTCGTCGGCTTGTTGTCAACCAGTATCTTCTCCTTGGTTCTGCATAGTAGCCGTCCATTTTGAATACACAGCGTAATAGTCTCATTAAGGAATTCTGCGAGGATATGGTTGCCTGAAGTCGGACCAATCAAAATATCCCGATCCATTAAAATAATTCGGCGAATATCCGCTCGACCTAATTTCGCACTCGAAAGACTCAAAGCCGCAGTAGTACTCGCCGGATTTGGGATATGGAATTTCATCCGGCACCTTGGCGACAGAGCAATACGGTCCCCATCAACAAGCAACTTATTGGTTGTCCCCTCATCATTAACGGAAAGCGGGCTGGATGACCGAACAAAATAATCATCTTCTGCCCGCTCGATCGTTACGACTGGGAGGTTTGGGTCCGCCATTAATCCTACTGTTGGTCGTGCCGAAGAACTCACCGGTCCTACCGTGATACGTCCATCCCGAAGAACCAAAAAGCTGCCAACTCCGTCTATCTGAAGTAAAAATTTGGATGAGAGTGATGAGTTAGGTTGATTGCCCATTTTTATATTCCGTGGGATTGCCTGTGATTTATTGATATTCATAGATGATTTAGCGGCTTGTTTATCGACCGCATCAGATTGTTCCTTTGCTGCTGTGCCCTCGGTGATATCAAATCCAAGAGGACTTGCTGCCAGTTCGTCAAGCAATTCAGCAGTTTTCTTTGTCTGATCTGTTACTGTGTTCAGCCATTTTGCTGAGGGGCAAATTGCTTTGACCTTTCGAAGCAATGGGACTGCTGCGCGAGGTCGACCCGCAGTGACACAATCGGCCGCTTGACGGCACTGAGTCAGTGCCAATCCAAGTTCGGATATTTCGCTGCAGCCATTAACTATGGGTAGTATTCTTTGCCACAGGGAATAAGCAAGGTCGATTCGGCCGTTATTAATGTTTTCTTTAATCCGTTTTATCGTCAGCGTTCGAAGCTTGGATACTAATTCAATGATTTTCTCGTTTTGATTGTCAAAAACCTCAGTTCCCAAAACGATGTTTATCGCGCTATCCAGGTCATTTCTCCGCAATGCTTGTTCAGCTTTAGTAACTGTCTCGTCTATCTGCAATCTGGCAATTGCTGCCTGCTGCAAGACCATATTCACCTGACCGTCTTTATTGCTGGTATCATCCAGGATTTGTTCGCCGACGGAAATCCAGCCGTTCTGTATGTTTTGTCTTGCCTGGGCGACCTTGAATGAACAGTGTTGATGTCTGAGTCGATTTTGCTCCATCTCGCTACAAATATCTGAACGCAGCCTAGCTACATCAGTAGTATTACCGGCCAGCTTTTCCGCCTTATTACAGTCAATTAAAGCTAACTGTAAACGCTCTGCTTTGAGGTTCTCCTGGCCACGTTTACTGAAGGCTCGAGCCAGCCTACCGATCAGTTTCTGACCACGACGGTGCTGCCTGATACCATCTGATTGGACAATTTCAAAGGCTTCATCCAACCGCCCATCAGCAACTGCACTTTCGGCTTGTTTTAATCGTAAGATAAGCACTAAACTACTCCCAGCATTCAATAGTGCGATAATTGATGTAGTATCGCCTCATTTTACCATATCCGGTATTAGTTTTCCAGTGTTTGCCCAGAGAGCTGATTCTTGGCTGCAGTACTTGCCAGGCTTGTTTGTTGTTCTTTGCTTTGGAAATACTCATCCACCTGCATCAATAGATCTTCCTCAACCACTGTATCGACAGGAATCGTCTGAACGAACTGGCTTTCGTGGGCCAATACACGTTCTGCGACATCGAGACGCTTCTTGATTTGATTGATGAGCTTTTCCGTCTTGGCAAGTTTGCTGTTGTCCACCTGGATGTGTGATCCGATTGAGGCCGCCTTAATTAGTCTATGCTGGCTTGCAAGCGCCTCGATCTTATCTTCAAGTTCTCTCTTGCGTGTGCGGGTCCTCTCCAGAAGTTGCATAGCCGCAGTCAGGGAATTCTCACGGGTTGTTAAAAGTCGATGCTTGCTGGCCAGGATTAGCTCACTTTCTTTGAATCGCTCGAATCGGCGTGCCAGGTCCTCCTTGACATAGCTGCGATTATATTCTCTGCCTCCAAAGCAATATTGGGCCTGTGGTTTTTCAAGGGCACCACGCAGCTTGGCTATCCTTATTTTCTCTTCCTGAACAGATTCCTGCCCCTTATCGATATCTACCTTTAACGCTGCCACTTCTACTTCTTCCTCTGCTATCAGCCGGATGTTGGCGTACATCTCAGGAATTATCTCCTCTAACAGGTCACGGGCGCGTTTTAGCTCAAACTCAACAGGAACTGAGTCTTTTACCGCGGTCCGTATTGATTTGGCCGAACTGCAAATATAACTGACCACGTCCTTTCCGAAGAGCAAACCGCCAGCAAGAGAAAGGCCTACTACAACAATCACACTTGTTTTTAACCATTTTGTAACCATGACATTACTCCTTAATACTAACAACTTTAATTTTTTCTCTGGCCGCCAGCGGGCCACATTTGTATTGTCGTGGCTCAATAGGTTTTATTTCAAAAAAATCTGAGTTTTAAGGATCGTTGCTGCAATAAACTTTATCCGGACATGAAAATCAAAAACAGGCATTATTTTCCAATCAAGAATACGCAGTATTTTAGACGGAAATTACGCAAAATGGGCCCTCATAAAAATTTCTACTTTAGGTGCATTTACTAAACTTGCAATGATCTGAACTCCTA
>CAZJIR010000366.1:0-3393 GCA_964546095.1 uncultured Pirellulales bacterium | reverse complement strand
TTTAAAGATAAAAGTAGCTATTGTCGGTCAGGATAGTAACCTCCGCTGTCGTCGCACAGTTCAATGGGACACAGGCTTAAACAGTCAGCAAGGAAAGTGCTGATTTGCTTTGAAAAAAACTAATCATGCTGTTATAATGATGGTATGAGATAAATAAAAATTATGGTTCTCAATAAATAGAAAGGGTTAAAGATGAGAGGATGGTTGATAGCACTTTTATCGGTTTTATTGTTTATCGCTAACTGGTTAACTTGCACTAATCCGGTCTCAGCCCAAATCGCGGGTGGAGACCAATTCCTTGATGGGATCGGGGAAACTGCTCTGATTGCACGCTATGTATTCAACGGCAACGAGGAAGACTGGTCTCGGAATAACTATCACGCAAATCTGCATGGGACTAAGACTGCGTATATCGAAGATAGCCAGTTTGGCAAGGTGTTGTCTCTGCCGGGGGAGAATGGCGGCGGCTATATTCAGATTCCCGGACAGGCCTTGATTGGTGTGGATACCGTTAGTGTCACCGGTTGGATTTACGTCAGGTCCACTGCACCCTGGCAGCGTTTTTTTGACTTTGGCCGGGATACCACCGCCAATTTTTTCTGCACGCCGATTGGTGAGGAGCCTTCGGAGGGATATCGTGCCCGCATTACCGCCACAGGCTGGACTGAAGAGTTGGGCCCTGTGGCCCCGCGAGTTTCCATCAATAAGTGGGTGCACCTCGCGGTGGTAATGGACCCAGCCAGGCAAACGTTGAGTAGCTATGTGGACGGTGTCCGCGTGGGGCACGCCACTGATGTGGATTTGACTTTGGAGCAGGTACTTCATCAGGAAAATGCCGCTGCGAACCTGCTGTATATCGGTAAGTCCCAATACGAGGATGCTGACCTTAACGCCAAGCTTCATGATGTTCGCATTTATAGCATTGCTCTAACCGGCAAACAGGTGGCTACGATTCATCGTAACGCATTGTCTGGTGAGGAGGTGGTAGCTGGAGAAACCGAAACAAGCGGCCAAGGTGAACAGGTCATGTCGGCAGAAAGCGTACCCTTAGCAAATTTTTCCCAGTTGGTAAGTGTGCCCGATATCACCGTAGAGACGGTCGTTGGTCATTTGCCGCATTTGCCTTATAGCATTCTGGGCTTGTACCGTAATAATGCAAAGGGCCCGATGGTTCGCGTGCTCTGGCCTGCACCCATTAATAATGCCCAGGTCTCGAAAGCGGGTATTTATACCTTGACCGGTACTGTACCCGGTACGAAATTCCAACCAAAGGCCACTGTGAGCGTTAAGGCGGCGTTTGATACTGACCGGGTCCCACATCGCAATTTAGAGCCTTTCCCATTGGGCCAGGTCATGCTGAATCAGTATGAGAACGGCCGCGACACTCCGTTTATCAAGAACCGTAACAAGTTTATCCGTACATTGGCCCAAACCAATCCCGATAATTTTTTGTATAATTTTCGCGATGCCTTCGGACAAGAGCAGCCGGAAGGTGTCAGGCCGCTGGGGATCTGGGATAGTCAGACCACTCGTTTACGCGGCCATGCCAGTGGTCACTATCTCTCCGCCATAGCACAGGCTTATGCCGGTACTACATATGACGAAGACCTACGTGCTAATTTTCTGCAGAAAATGAACTACTTGATTGATACTCTATACGACCTATCCCAAAAATCAGGCAGGCCTGTGAAAGAGGGAGAGCCGTTCAATGCTGACCCAACTGCTGTTCCGCCGGGGCCGGGTAAAGATGGGTATGATTCCGACCTCAGTAAAGAAGGGATACGAACCGACTATTGGAACTGGGGTGAGGGTTTTATGAGTGCTTATCCGCCGGACCAGTTTATCATGCTGGAAAAAGGAGCCACGTATGGCGGCCGAAACAGTCAGGTCTGGGCACCATACTATACCTTGCACAAGATTCTGGCCGGTCTGCTGGATTGCTATGAGGTTGGCGGCAATAAAAAGGCCTTGGAGATAGCTGAAGGCATGGGTCTCTGGGTCTTCCAACGTCTCCAGATTGTGCCTACGGAAACTCGCATCAGCATGTGGAATCGTTACATTGCCGGTGAGTATGGGGGGATGAACGAAGTCTTGTCCCGTCTTTATAAGATCACAAGTGATCAAAGGTTCCTGAAATGCGCTCAACTTTTCGACAATATCAGCTTCTTCTTTGGTGACGCGGAACATACACATGGTCTGGCCAGGAATGTGGATACCCTGCGGGGTAAGCACGCCAATCAGCACATCCCGCAGATCATCGGTGCCCTGGAAACCTATAGGTGCACTCAAGACATCCAGTATTATCAAGTGGCGGACAACTTCTGGGATATCTGCACACACTGCTACATGTATAGCATTGGTGGAGTGGCTGGGGCCAAGAATCCAAACAATTCTGAATGCTTCACGGCCCAGCCAAATACCCTATTCGCCAATGGCTTTAACAGGGGCGGGCAAAATGAAACCTGTGCTACCTACAATATGCTCAAGCTGAGCCGTCAGCTCTTTATGTATGACCAGGACAGCAAGTATATGGATTATTATGAGCAGGCTCTGTATAACCATATTTTAGCGTCCGTGGCCGAAGACAATCCCGGCAATACCTACCATGTCCCACTCAATCCCGGCGCTCGAAAACGGTTCGGCAACGCCAACATGACCGGTTTCACCTGTTGCAACGGTACCGCACTCGAGAGCAATACTAAGCTGCAGGATTCTATTTACTTCAAAAGCACGGATAACACGACTCTGTATGTCAATCTCTATGTACCTTCTACTGTGACTTGGACACAACGCAACGTAGTTGTTAAGCAGAGTACCAATTATCCTTATGACAATACCACCAGGCTAACCCTCAGTGGCGGCGGTGTATTTGATATCAAAGTGCGTGTACCAAAATGGGTGACTAAAGGTTTTTTTGTCAAAATCAACGGCAAGGCTCTGGATGTTGCGGCCACGCCCGGCATGTATCTGACCCTTAGCAGAACCTGGAGAGACGGCGATACCATAGAAATCAAAATACCGTTTGACTTCTATCTGAATCAGGTTATGGATCAGCCTAACATCGCCAGCATCTTCTATGGACCGGTTTTATTGGCGGCCGAAGAACCCTCTGCCCGGTCCACGTGGCGAGCCGTGACTCTGAATGCCAGCGATATCAGTAAATCGATCACCGGCGATCTTAGCACCCTGCGTTTCAGCACAAACGGCGTCACCCTTAAGCCATTTTATGAAATCTACAGCCATCACTCCGTCTATCTGGATGTCAATCTGGAGTAATCCTTGGATACAGATTGAATAGCCTATTATTGAGAATCTAACTTTATAGACTATAATTACCCAACGTAAGCGCGGAGTTAATTACTTGATATTTATAAATACAGCTCTGAAATTCAC
>CAZJIR010000365.1:1457-3394 GCA_964546095.1 uncultured Pirellulales bacterium | reverse complement strand
CGGAGCCCTGTGGTTGTGCGCGTTCGAGATTATTTTTTTGGATGACGATGGCTATGTCAATAAACGTGGTAGTGACTACTATCTATACTATGAACCAGAAACCGGAAGAATGCATTTAATACAGTATGACGGCAACGAATGTCTGGGGACACAACAGTGGTCCTTGTTTTACCGTGAAAATGACCCGGTTGTCCCTATCATGTATCGCCTGATGGATATTCCCCGGTATCGGCAACGATACATGGCCCATGCACGTACAATTTTGGAGTCCTTTTTCACAGAAGAGGTCCTTTTCCCGAAAATCGATGCATACCGAGCTCTTATTGAAGATGAGGTGAGGCTCGATAATAAGAAACCGAATTCCAATCAGGCATTCACCAGTGGTATCGAAGGATTTAAGAACACCATTGAGAATCGGCGTCGTCTTCTATTTTCTAACCGAACACTCAATCGGTTGGCACCAGAGATAATTGCGGTAAGGCAGGAGGTTGTTCAAAATAACGCCGAACAGAGTCTGACCATAACCGCACATATTGGGGATTCAGCAGCCGTCTCAGAAGTTCATCTTTATGTTTCAGAAGGATTGCTGAAGCGATTTATTCCGCTGCCCATGGCTGACGACAGTGAGCATGGCGACGAAACGGCCTCCGATGGCGTGTTCGGATGCATACTCCCTGACTACCCCGCAGGGACTATATTACGGTACTATATACAGGCAACCGCAAACGATGATGTTGGCACACTGGCCTTCAGTCCTGAACGTGCCGAACATGATGTGTATACACATATTGTGACCTATGCCCGGGCGGAGGTATCACCGGTCGTAATCAACGAACTCATGGCATGTAACAATACCACTATAGCCGACCCACAGGGTGACTATGACGATTGGATTGAATTGTACAATATCACGAACAATACGATTGACCTTTCAGGAATGTATTTAAGCGACAATCCGGAAAATCCGCTCAAATGGCAATTCCCCGAAGGCACAAGTATCGAACCTGGTCACTATCTTCTCATCTGGGCTGATGAGGATGGGCAGGATGAACCCGGGCTGCATGCCAACTTCAGACTCTCATCACACGGCGAAACGGTTTGGCTGTTTGATACAGATACACGTGGCAATGTGCTTCTGGATTCCGTGACATTTGGTATCCAGAACTTTGATGTCTCTTTCGGTCGATATCCAGATGGCGAAGGGTCTATGCAAGTGTTATCAACTCCTTCTCCTTTAGGCCCCAACGACGAACCGCAATTGTAAACCGGGATGAGCCTTAGAAAATAGCCTATTAGCCGCTTATTACAGCGATATCAGGTGTTAAACCGAGAGTTTACCTTAATATCAAAAGCCAAAATGTTATTGACACAACCATCTAAAATATGTTAGAATAGGTAAAATCGTGAAATTGTTTATTTATTATGCCTGAGAATAAAAAAGTAGGTTTTACGGAACAAAAAACCTATTTTACGTATCTTGAAATAGGACATAAGTCCGATAACAAAAGTTAATAAACCATTAGTAGCAAAAAAGGAAAGAAAGTTAACAATTTTTAACTTCTTTCATAAGCAGCTTAATAACGAAGGTTGTAATGTTTGAAAATAAATCATCAAAACAAACTTCGACTTCAAAACTGAAAAGCGATTCCGATAATCGTAAGAGTGACGCGAGCAGCGTAAAAAAACCTGAGATTCTAACCGACCGTACTCTCAGGTGCCGTCACGAGTTAAAATATCACCTTAGGGAGTCTACAGCTGAGGCGATTTCGCAGTTCATCAAGCCGTACCTGCAACTGGATAGGTACTGTAAGTTACAACGAAGTAGAGATTATCCGATTGTGAGTCTTTATCTGGATTCGGGTGACCTTCGGCTATGTAAAGAAAGCCTGGGAGGTGAAAAAAACCGGTTCAAGCTGCGAATCCGCAGTTACACAGAT
>CAZJIR010000365.1:0-1447 GCA_964546095.1 uncultured Pirellulales bacterium | reverse complement strand
ACCGTATTATCCCCGCTTTTTCGAGATTAAGCGCCGGATAAACACCATTATCAACAAAAGCCGGGCCCGAGTAATGAATCGTGACGTGCCAACTTTGCTCGCAGGCTTACCTCTGCCCCCACAGAATTATACCGCGGACGTAGAGGCAATTAATCAGTTCCAGTTGTATATGAGTAATATCAGAGCTAAACCTATGGTATTGATTCGCTATATGCGACAGGCATATGAAGGAGGCTCTGAAAACAAAGTAAGAGTCACCTTTGACCGTAAGCTTGCTTATCATATTACCAACCTGCCTGAAGTCAGACTCGGTGGTGCAGGCTGGCAGTCTAATCCTTACACCTCAGCCGGCGTTATTTTAGAAATCAAATTTACCGACCATTACCCCGTATGGCTAAGCCGAATGGTAAAGTATTTCAATTTACGACACCAATCGATATCAAAGTACGCTTCGTCAATTAAAGATTCATCTTTTCTAAAGTTTTGTGCTCCCATCTTATCGGAGTATTAATAATGGATAGAATTTGGCAAATACTCGAAGGTCCTTCCTCAACAGGGGGCGTTTTTACTCCCGAGTCAATACTTTTATCCCTGCTTCTTGCTTTTGTTTTGGGACAGTTCATAGCCTGGGTTTATTACTTCACTCACAGCGGACTGTCTTATTCAAAATCTTTTGTTCAATCGCTGGTTCTCATTACAGTTGTTGTGGCAATGGTCATGGCTGTAATCGGCAAAAGTATAATCACCGCTGTCGGATTAATGGGTGCGTTAGCGATTATACGTTTCCGCAATATTGTTAAAGATACGAGGGATATAGCCTTCATTTTTTGCACGCTGGTTGTGGGCATGGCATCAGGCTCTCAGCGCTATGACGTGGCCATTGTCGGAACCATCGTTCTGAGTTTGATAGCAATATATTTATACCTTACCAGCTTTGGTACACATCAGCCTCATAATGGCTTCTTACGATTCCATTTTAGAGGACACATTGGACCTGAAAGTCCAATCCCCGCGGTTCTCAAACGTTTCTGTGGCAGTTTTACTCTCATCTCGGCGCAGGATAGCGGCTTCGGCACTTCTGAAGTCGAATATGCCTACCAGTTGATGATACGAAATGCCGCAAAAAATCAACAGATGCTATCTGAACTACAAAAAATCGAGGGCATCGAAAATATAAGTCTAACAATGCAGGAACGGCTGCTGGAGGTTTAAGCCAAGTATGAAAAAGACAAGCTCCAGAAGTTATCCGTTTCGTTTGCGTTTGCACCTTTTGCCTATTGTCGTATGGTTAGGCGCCCTGGGGTGTGTAATCGTACTTTTTACTCGACAGACACAACGTTTTGAAGTGTTAGGGATAGCGCAAGGACAGGTACGTCAGATTGCAGCCAACTGCACAGGACGTTTGAAAAGCATGCAGGTTCAATTGTTTGAGAAAGTCAGCCTGGGA
>CAZJIR010000364.1:0-3404 GCA_964546095.1 uncultured Pirellulales bacterium | reverse complement strand
GCGGTTATTTCATCCTCACTCGCACTCATCGCTGTCCCAACTGCTTATTCCAGTACGCAATCTGTTCTTTTGCCTGTTTTGGACCTGCCGAACCCTCCGTGATGTATTTATTCGCAACGCCCGCCGCACCGAGATTTTCATATACATCCTGCTCAATTGAAACCGAATATCTCTGCATCTCAAATAAACTAAGCTCTGCCAGCTTTTTGTTCTGCTCCTCGCAGAAAGCAACCATACAGCCGACAATGCCATGAGCTTCGCGAAAAGCAATACCCTTTCCGACCAGATAATCAGCTAAGGCCGTAGCATCTAAAAATCCTTCCTCCAGCTCAGCCGAAATCTTCTTCTTATTAAACTTTGTATGTGAAACAATCGCACAAGCCACATCCAAACAGGCCTCAACCGTATCACTCGCGGCGAAAATATGGACCTTGTCCTCCTGCATATCGCGATTATAACCTGTCGGTTGACCCTTCAAAATCGTAAGCATCGCCATAAGTGAACCATAAACCAAACCGGTCTTGCCGCGAATTAGCTCCAGAAGGTCAGGATTGCGCTTCTGCGGCATCATACTCGACGATGTACAATAAGCATCATCAATCTGTACGAACCCGAATTCATTGGATGAAAAGATTATCCAGTCTTCAGCTAACCGGGAAAGATGCGTTGAAATAAGTGCACAACCAAATATAAATTCCGCACAAAAGTCCCTATCACTGACCGCATCGATACTGTTATAGCTAATATCAGAAAAGCCTAATTGCTTCGCCGTGCTTTTTCTGTCTAATCCCAGCGTAGTACCCGCTATTGCACCACTGCCCAAAGGCGATATGTTAAGCAATGCACTGCAGTTTTTCAGCCGAATATAGTCACGCTCAAGCTGCTCAATAAAACTTAACAGATAAGAAGCGACAACTACAGGCTGGGCACGCTGCAGATGCGTATAGCCCGGCATTGTATCTTCTGCATACTTGCCAGCTAATTTCACAAAGGCCTTTTGGAGTAAAGTTATCTTGGCCTGCAACATCTCTATTTCATCCCGCATCCAGAGTCGAACATCAGTGGCAACCTGGTCATTACGACTTCTGCCGGTATGAAGTTTTTTGCCCGCATTGCCTATCTTCTCCACTAATGCCGTCTCTATTGCCATGTGAATATCTTCGTACTTCTTCTCGAATTTGAACCGCCCTGCCGCTATATCCTCACTGATTTCGATAAGTCCCTCTTTAATTGCCTTGAAATCATCTTTTGTAATAAGTTTCTGTTCAGCCAACATCTGCGCATGGGCGATTGAGCCGACAATATCATACTTATAAAGACGTTTATCTATCGACAACGACTCCACAAAATTAATCGTAAGCTCATCCGGCTCACCGGCTAACCGCTTCTCCCAACTCTTTTTTGCTTCGGCCATCATATCAACTCCAAAAAATTCCCTTTCCTTCAAATCATACGCCCTGCTCCAACTTGTGTCAACCCTTTGTGCCTGCCCAATCGTACGCTTGCAATTAAACACGAAATTTATTATGCTGCAACTTATATGTCACAAAAGCTTCTTATAACTAATTGCAGATTGTTCGACACCACGGACGACAAGCAAACTACCTCCATTCTCATCGAGAACTGCACAATCACTCAAATCGGCCCAGTCAATCCCCTCGTCGGCTGCGACAATATACTTGATGCACAGGGCAAAATAATCGCCCCCGGCTTTATTGACATACACATCCAGGGCGCCGGAGGCGCCGACATCCTCGATGCAAAGCCCGAATCTCTAACAACCATATCACAAACCTGTGCACGTTTCGGAACCACGGGCTTCCTTGCTACAACCGTGTTCAAACCCGAGAAGAAAAATCAACACCTTAAACTGGCCGCTGAGTATGTCGGCCAAGACCTCGGTGGTGCGAATCTTCTTGGCATTCATCTCGAGGGTCCCTTTATCTCACCACAGAAAAAGGGAATGATTCTGCCTGAATGTATATGCACACCATCTATCAAGACTCTTGATGAAATCCTGGATATCACCAAAGGCCATCTTAAAATGATGACAATCGCACCCGAATTGCCCCAGAGCCTACCAATAATTAAACACCTCGTAGACTCTAATATTATTGCTTCTTTCGGCCACTCTAACGCAACTTATGAACAAGCCCTCGATGGTTTCAACGCCGGCATCTCACATGTAACACATATGTTTAACACAATGCCCTCAATCCACCATCGTGCTCCCGGCCCGCTGGTCGCCATCTTTCAAACAGAAAATATAACCGCACAGCTAATAACCGACGGCGTCCACATACATCCTTCTGTTCTGAAATTTGCGTTTGAAAATCTCGGCCCAAATCGTACTATTCCAATTACGGATGGCATGCAGGCCGTCGGCCTTGGTAACGGCAAATTCACTTACAACGGAATCGAGTACGAATCCAAAGACGGGGCTGCAAGGTACAAAGACGGCACCCTTATCGGCACAGCTCTTGGCTTAAGTCAGCTCCTCGAAAAATTTATAGACTTTACAGGCTGTCCGCTCAATGTTGCAATCAAAACTGTTACTCAAAACCCCGCCAAATTATTGGGGCTCGAAGACAAAAAAGGTACCATCGCCCCCGGAAAGGACGCCGACCTGATTTTGCTCGACGATGACCACTCAGTCCACATGACCATCGTAGCCGGTAAAATTGTATTCCGGAAATAATACGAGTAAACCCACAAAAAAAGAGGGGAGCCCAAAGGCTCCCCTTATCTTTATGTGGCTCTTTCCTTTTTCGCAATTAGCCCTTGCTTACCAAACCAAAACTTCCATCCGACATGTTTTCAATTATCACAAGATAGGTAAAGTAAGCTCAAACTAATATGGCCGGATTGGTCATTCCTCAGAGCCACTTACTTTCATACATATATTCTATCAATCGGCAGACTCTTTGTCAAATCTTGAATTTTTCCAAACGTCCGAAATTTCTCCCTTCCATCGTCTATTTATGCACCGAAAAACAGTTTGAACTATACCTCTCCTGAGTGTAAGATTATATATACAGAATGAATAACCAATAAAATAGTTAAGGAGGTGCTGTTATGGAACACAAAAAACAAAGACTCAATTGGAGCCTGAATTTTAGCAGTTTGGCTATCGGCTTCTTGCTGGCACTTTGTCTGCTGCTTGCTGTCGGTGCGACCGGCAGCAATAATAACAGACTCGGAC
The DNA here is from genome assembly GCA_964546095.1 of uncultured Pirellulales bacterium. Taxonomy (GTDB): domain Bacteria; phylum Planctomycetota; class Phycisphaerae; order Sedimentisphaerales; family Anaerobacaceae; genus NIOZ-UU13. The sequence goes on along the minus strand of CAZJIR010000364.1, from coordinate 202 downwards.
GATATCAATGCTGTGCCGCCGGAAATAATGAAGTTGCTGTTTTCGTTATCGACACCGAGACAGGCCAAACCTGGAGATTCAGTCGAACCGATACGTATAACTTTGGAACTCCAGACGAACGTAAGTCAAACCGGCGAAGTATAATACCGATGATAGAGTAGTCCAAAATTTAATAATTCTTGCTCTGTAGAAAAGCTCTTTG
>CAZJIR010000363.1:0-3408 GCA_964546095.1 uncultured Pirellulales bacterium | reverse complement strand
TGCTGGTCAGGATTGCTGTTTTTCTTTTTATCATACAGATATTTTCACTTGCGGAATATCTGCGTGGTATAGCGGTCTTAAACCTCGACTGGGGAAACATATATCCGCTGAGGTTATATACCATCGGACCGCTTCTAATACTAATTACGTACAAATGCTACAAGGAAAAACACTTCGCCACGCCCTATTTGAAATTATTTCTGCTGGTGTTCTTCGGTTTTATCTTTATGGAAAGTCTCCCCTTTCGTCAGGGCCGGCCCAGTTATTCGTTTTTGGATATGCTGCCATTTGTTGGAAAGCTTTTAGGCAGGCCGGAACCTGCTTACTCTTTCGCCAAGGAGCAGCTATATATTTACATCTATTTCTTACTCCTGATAAATCTTGGGTTAAGCAGAAAGTACTTTTATAAAGTTATAAACTATTCCCTTATAGCCGGGATACTAATCTGCGCCATTACTTATATGGGATATCTGGGCCTGATAAAAATTGGTACCGGCTTCAGGCTCGCCGGAAAACTGCCCACCCCCATGCTTAATCCCAATAGCATATCACATATATGTGTTTTTTCTATTTTGTTTTTGATAATAAAACAACGTTCTGAAAAAAAGTTTTCGATATATTACGTTTTAAGAGACTTGCTAATTATCTTGTTTCTGGTTTCAATGGCGGTAATTAACGCAACCAGAGGTGCTGTTATTAACCTTATTATATTGATTCCATATTATTTCTTTATGGTATGGAAGGAAAGCAAAGATTCAGTAGCCAAAGGTACTTTGATTGCTGTTATGTTTTTGGCTGCTGTGATTGTTGCCCTTAACGCTTCAAAATTTACTCTCGCCACACGTATAAAAGTATACCGTAGAGGAACTCCTTACCGAGCGGTTAGAATCGATAACCTCATGAATACGTGGGACAATTTCCGGGCGCATCCTTTTGTTGGGGTCGGTTTTGAAAACGCCGCAAAAACCGATTTAAGACACGGGAGTAGAAGCAATAACCAGTTTATGCAGTTGTTGGCCTCATGCGGCGTCTTTTACTTCCTGATATATATTTGCTATTTTTTTAAGCTTTTCGCCGGTAAAATATCCTCACTAAAAAGACATGAGGTATTACTATCTTTGCTTCTGGTAATAAGTCATTCAATGTTAAGAAGGCCTATGGATATGTTCCCAATTTTTGCCTATATAACAGCTTATTTCAGTTTGTGTCCTCACAGGAACACTTCTACTGAAGAGCCATCATCTTTAGAGTAAAAGGAGCACAATGAATATCACAGTATTCTCGCCGACTTTTGTCCCAACATTGGGCGGAGCTGAAATTGCCCTGTATAATATTCTGAATAAGCTCTCCGAATATGACGATGTTGAGCTGCACCTGTTTTTGTCTTACACGGCGAAGATGTTGTTCGACAGAAAGAATGTTAAAGTAAATTATAATGTACATTCACTGCCGCCAAAATTTATTTACCTTTCACTTAAAAATAGATGGCTGGCTTCATATTACTTTCAATCTTATTACAACGCGCTGTTTGGAAAAATCAAAACTGATATCGTCTGGTTTAATATGTTCTTCCCACTGGCAGCAGGAATAAAGGATTATTTTCTTAAAAAAAACATCCCCTTTCTTATTGCCGGGCGCGGAGTGGACATTCAAAAAGAACCCCGTGTTGATTACGGCTACAGATTAAATCCTAGATACGAAAAACAAATAGTGCAAATAATTAACCAGGCAACAATGGCAATCAGCATAAGTAAATCAATAAAAAACGAGTTTGCTTCTCTCGGAATGCCAACGGACAAAATAGCGGTTATTCCCAACGCAATTGATATAGAAAGATTCCGATCGATAGAGCCAGCAGACCTTCAGAAAGAACTTGGCATCAATCCCGAACTAAAAGTGCTTATCACCGTCGGCAGATATACACCCAAAAAAGGATTTGAATATATTCCAGCGATTATCAAAGAGTTGGTAAAAGTACGCACCGATTTTATCTGGCTCATTGTCGGCAAAGGAATCCGGGGAAAATTGAGTGTTGACTCCGATATTTCCAGGTACATAAAATTCGTAACTAGGTACACTACACCGGAAAACAACTCATTCTATTTGCCGGGTAACAAACTGGTGGCTGTTTATAAAGCATCAAATGTTTTTGTTTTTCCCACAATAATCGAAGGATTAGGCAATGTAACACTGGAGGCAATGGCAGCAGGATTGCCGGTGATAATTTCGGATGTGCCCGGCTGCTACGACATTATAACAAACAACCACGATGGAATATTAGTAGATACCGGTAATACAAAAAAATTTGCCGATGAAATCAACAATCTACTGCAAAACAAAGAAAAAAGCAACAAATTCATCAATGCTGCATATAAAACGGTAGGGCAATATTCAACTAATAACATAATAAATAAATACTATAACCTTTTCAAAAAAACAGCACCCCAAAAAAACTCTCATAGATAATGAAAATAGCGATTGTATCTCCCTATATATCCTCATCGGCCGATTTGGAATTCTACCAGAGTCAACAAATAAATCTTGGTGCTGAATTAACGAAACTCGGCTTAAAAGTTGATGTCATTACCACACAAAGACTCCCGGAACAATCCAATCAGTCTAACGTAAACGGACAGTTGAGAATCTTCAGGCTTCCGACAATCGCAAAATGGGCCGAGCGATTTCTTAAACAGCCGATAATGCTCGGTTTGTGGAAACAACTAAAAAAAGAAGATTACGACTTTATCCAAAGCTCAGAGTGCCATACTATCAGCACGTTCATTGCCGCACTTTATGCACTATTTAAAAAATCTCGCCTCATTATTTATCAGGGCATCTATAGTTACAGTTCAAAAAAAATAATGAAAGTTGTTATGGTTTTACACAGTATTCTTGTAGGGCCAATCCTAAAGCGAGTTTACTGTAAAGCTATTTGTAAAACGAACCAGGCCGCTAAATACTTACACGAGAGAGGATTCACCAAAACAAAAGTAATTCCTATCGGTGTAAATACCTCTCTGTTCTTCCCTGGAAAAAAAGAAACAAAAAATTTCTTTGGACTTCTCGCGGTGGGAAATCTCATTCCGCCCAAAAACTACCCATCCATCCTGAAAGTTTATCAGCAGTTGCTTGAAACCAATCCTAATTTTAGACTTACTATCATCGGCTCAGGTCAGGAGAAAAATAATATAACAAACTTCGCCATACAAAATGGATTGATTAAAAAAATTCATCTACTGGAAAACGTGCCGAACAACCGAATGCAAACTTTTTATAGCCAGGCTGATTTGTTATTGCTTTTTAGTAAAGTTGAGATATTCGGAATGGTAATACTGGAAGCTATGGCGTGTGGCTGTCCGGTATTATCCACTCCCGTTCCGGGCGCTTTGGATATCATCACTGATGAAG
>CAZJIR010000362.1:0-3435 GCA_964546095.1 uncultured Pirellulales bacterium | reverse complement strand
TGATTGCGGCATCGAGTCCGAGGGTTGGGTCATCCATAATCAACAGCTCCGGATTCGGTGCCAGGGCGAGGGCCAAGGATACCTGTGCGCGTTGGCCGTTCGAGAGATGCTTTATCTTTCGCTTTTTTGATAGTTCGAAGTATTCGAGCATGTCGGCGAAGAATTTATCATCCCACTGATTTGGAAAGAAGGCCTTTTGAAATTTTTCCAGTCTGCCGATAGTCATCCAGCGAAAAAGCCTGTGACCTTCGGTTACATAACCTATTCGCTGGCGAATTGCAGGTGTTAGTTCAGATGAGTCACAGCCAAGTAATCTCGATGAGCCAGCGGTGGGGTTTAACATGCCTAACATTAATTTTATGGCGGTGGTTTTTCCCGCGCCGTTTCGACCAACAAATCCACAGATACAACCGCGTGGCACCTCTAAATCAAGATGGTCAACCGCAGGAATGCTGCCATAGTACTTTGTAAGGCCTTTTGTCTCTAATACTATCTCATTCATTTCTCTTCTTTCCGCTTATGTGGTTTATTTCTAAATTTCTTTAGTCTGCTTTTGAACAGTTCGATTAATTCCTGTGTTTCAATGCCCAGATTCAAGCCTCGGCTGATGAGGGTATCCATTCTCTCGTTGAGAATATTGATGTCGGCCGCGTCGGTTTTCCTAAGTTTCGGGTCGCTGACGAAAGTGCCTGAACCTGTTTTTGTAGTAACCAGGCCGGCCTGCTCTAATTGGCTATAGGCTCGGGCAACAGTATTGGGATTAATCACAAGTTCCGAGGCAAGTTTTCTGACCGCAGGCAGTTTATCGCCACTTGATAATTCACCCCTGGCGATGGCTTTGCTGATTTGCTCGATAACCTGAATATAAATAGGCTCACTCGAACCTGGTAATATTTGTATCCACAAAGACATTAAGGCTGTTTCCTTCCTTAAAGAATCATCTTTATATTTCAAAAAGTAACCCACTGAAAAAACAATTGTATTAATACTATTAATACATTATGTACTATTAACCACCACCTGACAAGTATATTTTTATAAAAAATTAAAATTTTTTTTCGTTCGTTCAGACCAGAAAATCAGTGTTTTCAGGGATTTTTGGGGGATTATTTGCTTTTAGAAGTGATTTTAAAATCCATCTTCGATTATTAAAGGAGATGATTAACAGCTTCTTTGACTAAACAGACAAGCAAGGCCTAGAAATCCAGGGTTCTGGAGGTCACTATCAAAATCTATTCGATGTCAGTAATATCGCTTTGTGGCTTACCAACCAAGCGAATTCTGTTTTTTCCGCTGCGTTTAGCCTCCAGTAGTGCTTTATCCGCCTGCTGAAAAAGCTCCTGTATTGTCGAACCATCCCGTGGAAAACTCGCCAGCCCGCCGCTTATTGTCAGCACTCCCTTGCCTTCCGGCCCTAATCCACCAAGAGCGGATAATTCCGACTTCTCCAATTCACTTACGAACCGTTTTGCTATTGAGATTGCCTCCTTTGGATGGTCGGCTCCCGCTGAACGTCTCTCGGCACCCTTGGCCGGTGTGCCAAGAGGCTTAGCCTGGGGTTCATCCCAGAATACAACTGCAAACTCGTCACCACCAATCCTACCAACAACATCATGGCCGCGGCAGCAGCGACGCATCAAAACCGCAGCTTGTTTGAGAACCTCGTCACCGGCAAAATGCCCATAAACATCGTTGTAATTTTTGAGGTCGTCAATATCAAAAACAAGTAGCGTTACCCGCCCGTTCTCTTTTCTGGCGTGCTCTATAATTTGCCGTGAGAATTCCCAGATATACCTTCGGTTTTTCAGGCCGGTTAAATCATCCTCCGTAGCCAACTTTTCAAGATGCTTAATTCTCGTTTCTATTGTTGCATCAATAGTGACAGAGGAACTGGACTCAGCCGCCCTGCGAATCTGAGTTGCCATAACGGTTTCGTAAAACGTATCCGGCCGGACCGGACAAATCAAATAATCATCCGCCACACTTATATCGTTGTAAGCTGAACCGACCAGTCGTATCGCTATCGGCTCTTCATACATTTGTGCCAGAAGAATAATTTTCGCATCGCAACTCTCTCTTAAGATTTTCAAAGACGAGCTTAATTTAGCCGAAGCCCCGGACATGACAACGCCGATTCCTTTAAAGTTATTCTTCGTCGCAATATCAATTGCATCATGTATATTTGAGCAAACTTCATAGGGCATGTCTCTGATGGCACGGGTATCCAAAAAGGCTTTGCCGATGTCGCCGATGAGCAGTATTTTTCGAGCTCCTCCATCAAAGGACGGATTAAAGCTTTTCATCCAACTGAACCTCCAATCACCTGCAACTGCAAATTAGAATCACAGCTTGCCACGGTAATCGCCCTCTTTAAATTTGTAAAAAACGGCCTGAAAAGTACAAAATGAAGATGATTTCAGCCAATCCTTATATTAACAAGATTCGTACAAAAGTCAATCCAAATCCCCAGAACTGCTGAACACTGAGACTTGATGTTTTATAATCTTGAGAAGACCGCCAAAATAAACCATCAATTATTCGGCAGGCTATCAAGATTCTTTTTAACTTGCTCAGCGCAAAAACTGCTCGGATACAAACTGAGGAAGCTCTCAAGAGTAGCCCTGGCATCTGCTAAATACTTACTTTTCTCCTCCGAACTCTGCTCACCTTGATACAAACCAATCTTTAAAAGCCCAAGCTCATACAACGCCAACATCCCTCCATCAGTCTTGCTGAAATCCTTATGTAACTGAGCTAACTTCTCTGCTCGAAGTTGTTTATCTACAACAAGTTTTGCCTGAGCCAACAGGATATTATCACGAAGTCGGTCATTGTTGTCCATCTGCTCAAGTAATGCATCGAGTTGCCGGGAATAATCAGAGGCGTGTGGATTAAGCATAGCAAATCCTGCTAAACACTCATTTGCTCCGTCCTGGTCGGTTCGATTCTCAGGCCCAATAAGTGTCCGTAACTGACTTATTCTTCTTTGCAATTCGTTTAACTTCGGCAATGTCATCACAGAATCCGCCGGCAAATGAAACAATCCGAACAATGACTCATTTGGCGTTTGCTCTTTTTCGAGCAACTCCGACCGTTTGGCTGCCAACATAGTTTCGGCATTGGCAAGAAGCTCATCGGCTTGTTCGAATTTGCCCTGACCGGCCCAATGTTTCGCAATGCGCCACCGTGCTTCTAATGACTCCGGACTTTTACTGAATTCACTATATAACCGATACCATACCTCTCGTGACCGTTTGTAGGGATAATCATAATAAAAATGCAATACTTCTTTTTGCCCGAGCATATTGATATCCGGGCTGTACTCGCTTAGAACAGCTTTGCAGTAAAGAGCTATCGGCATCCGACTACTATTTGAACGTTTGGTAATGAACAAATCGTACTGCTTGAACAACCATTGTCTTTTCGCCTGATACT
>CAZJIR010000361.1:0-3448 GCA_964546095.1 uncultured Pirellulales bacterium | reverse complement strand
CTTTTCCCCCTGTTTGTAGCCGACATTGCCTTTATTACGAGTTTTGTTGTGGTAGCGAAAAATCGCATCCCACGCATCGGCATCGGTTGTTTCTTTAGTCAGGGCTTGAATGGCACTGGACATCATCCTGTCACAAACCTCTTGATTCGTATGCTCCGAGTGCCACCAGTGGCCATCTCCAGGGCCTTGCCAATCAGTTGCTTCAGGGTCGTGCACCCAGATAACCCGGCCGGGGTAAATACCCTTAGCAACACCGAGTGGCTCATTGGCAGGTTGCGGCTGAGCCAATACAAACTTATCGCTTGTAACACTTAAAGACACCCACAGGGCGCCAATACTTACAGCAATACATAATAAACCCACCACAAACCGCCTCGATGCGAGATGAAGCTTGGCCTTTCTAAAGGCTATTGCTGATGCACCCAGGCCTAAAAGCCAGGTCACGAATCCTGAAGCCAATGGAAAAGCAACCTGCTGGCACGGATAAGTCGCTCTGGAAGGTTTTGGTATTACCCTGATTAAAAACCATATAAGTGATAATAAGCCAGCTATGGGAAATATCCAAATTAACCAGTGACGTTTGCTGCTGTAGTTGAGATGTCTGCCGGTCTTCGGACATATCCGGGCTTTCTTTCTTTTTAAGAATTGCATTTTTTTCTCCTGATAACCAGTAATGTTCCTTACCTCCGATGACATTGCCTAATCACAAGGGGCAAATACCCTTACTTTAATAACAAGGCCCCAATAACACTTCCTCGTGTGGATTCTACCCAACCAAGCCAACAGCGCCAAGTACAAATCCAATGTCATTTTAATTGCAGTTCGGAGTAAAATCCGGACTATAGTGAAAAACCACTTCACGGAGGCCTTAAGAGGAATCGTGCTAAAAATTCGCCGATGTAAAGGATGAGTCCAATTTCCGCTACAAGGGGGATCGTCGTTCTTCTTCCAGGTCGTCAGGAATGCTTTCTGTTTTATGCTTTTCTACATAACTATCTAAAGGCTTGGACAGCTTTAAGAGACCAACGAGGACAATAATTGCAATAACCGTCGAAGTAATCGCCAGGCCGTGGTAACCGGCCCCGCATGCCATTCCGATACTTGCCACAAGCCAGATAGTAGCGGCTGTAGTCAGACCATGTACACCACGCCTGTCCTGAATGACGGCACCGGCACCTAAAAAACCTACGCCGGTAACAATTTGAGCAGCTATCCTGGCAATCGAGTCATCCTTTCCGGTTGCCAACTCTATTGAGATTATCGTAAAGACCGCCGCGCCAAGACATATTAATATATTTGTCCTCAAACCAGCGGATTTTCCGCTAAGCTCCCTCTCCAGCCCTATTGCCGCTCCAAGTAAAACAGCCAAGATTATACTGATTAAATGACCTAACCAAACCATTCCATTACCTTTCAATCAATGTCTCATCAACCTGCATACCGAAGTGCCTGCCGGCCTTTTCGATATGCCCCAAGACTTTATCGCCCGGCTTCAAAGTGGTAACCGAAACCGCCTTGCCATCCGGGCTGACCAGCCGAATAGTCTCGGCGTTTTGCAAGACCAGGCTTATCGGCCGGTCTTGAGTTTCAGCCTCGATAAGCATCATAGGTCTTTTTTCTATTTTGTTTCTGCCCAGATAAGCGATTTGGCTTTTGCCCTGGAAATCCACGAGTAGCACCTCGTCGCCAGCTTTTAAGTCAGCTAAGTATTTTGTTTTGCCGCCAGGCGCTAATGTATATGCGTGTACCGCTCCGGCATTTACACGGAACGGCCGGGATGCCACATAAGGATTATCAATGGATTCGGAGTGTATCAAAAAGAAACCCGAAGCAGTATTACCCACGAGCATACCTTCGCCCAAACTCATCTGTGTGCAGGTGTCGAGGCAGGCCCTGTCGCCCATGCCTAATTGCTTTGTGACTGTGATGGTGGCTGTTACAAGAGTTATTTTTTCGCTTATGCCCTGAACGATTTCAGCCGTCTTTTTGAGCTCATTCACATCGGTGGTATTCAGCACAACACCGTCAACGCCTTTTTCGAGTATCTCGACCATAAGTTTGGCCTGTTCGCTGTTTTCGACCTGAACTATAATATTTTTGCCTCGGCGGGCCAACAGGTTCTCAATCGGAATAATCGTCCAGTCGAGCATTCTAAGGACAACAATTTTCTCAGAAGATACCGCTGCGGCTTTGTCTTCGTCCTCTTTGGAAGCAATATCTATGAACTCAACATCTGTGCCTGGGCGAAGGTCGCCATCTTTTTCGATGGTTTTGATTTTGCCGAACTGGCGGACAGTTTCACTTTTGCCATCCGGCAGCACAACCGCCTCGGCCCCGCTTTCAAGCGCAGCAATGGCGATTTCTTTATTATACGGAACAACATTAACCCACAGTCTCTTCATTGTGTGTATCCTTCGTTAAAATTATGTTATAGCCCGTGAAGGCACTCCACCCTCTTTTCCACTTGCCGTATCTGACAAGATTAAATGCTATTGTATCCAACCTGTCAACACTTTTTAGCCGGAAATGAGACATTGGCAAGTTGCAAGCTATTCGGGGCTGCATGTCATAATATGGGATTTTTTTCTTGAAAATTTCATTTAAATGTGTTATATTCCAATCAAGATGAAACAGTAGATGGAAGGAGCCCGCCTAAGATTCATTTTTTATAGGATAATTGACGCTACATGCGCCAATATTAGATAAGTTTCTCTGTAATAAAAGCCGGTAAGTAACCTTCCTTAAGAGGAGGAGGGATATGTGGCGAAAAGCAGCCATGGCAGTTCTATTTGTCGGATTGATTACCACACCCGCGCAAGGTGTTTTGATAACCATTGAAGTCGAAGCGATGATAGATGGGCGGGATGTGCTGATAATAAAAGATGATACCTTGCAGTGGGTGCACTACGAATGGGCCGCTGTTGGACGTCACGAAGGCCTTGATGAGCCTACTATAATCACAACTTCTTTAGACGGCCTGATACAAATGGACGAGGTCCAGTGGCATCCAGAATGGCCTGAAGAGGCGCCGGCCACAATCCGTTATGGGGCCGAATCAAGCGTACTCGAGGGACTGGTTCCAGCATTGCCAGCGGCAGATATGATAACATCAATAGACCTGGACCCGTTAGCCAGCAGGGGAACGATAACACTGGAACAAGTAGCTACCGGAACAAACAGCTACAAGTTACACATAGAATTCAACGACAATAATTATGGCAGATGCCAGTTTGTACGATATAAATGACATTATCGAATATGACAATGACGGTGTGGCCCGTACCGTAACTGATGTAAATACAACAACCGATACAGTTACCTTCGATGCCAATGATGCCCTTGATGTTAATTCTACATCTGGAGTTCATATCCATAACTGGGGTATCACAGTTACAGATGTGAATGAGGACTTCCACATCAAATCAACTTCATCCTGCATCAATGCCGG
>CAZJIR010000360.1:0-3460 GCA_964546095.1 uncultured Pirellulales bacterium | reverse complement strand
CTGTCGTCTACGACGAAGTTAATACTTGTTATATCTTTGATGGTCTTGATGACTGTACGAACGTCAGCCTGTTCGAAGTTTACAGATATAAGCTCATCAGCCATATCCGGATTATTAAGTGCCGGCATATTTACCCCTTGTGGATTCTCTTTTAAAGATAAATGCTCTGAAACCGTGAGAGGTTTCTCACTTTGAGCTAAGAGTTGCCCGGAGGATTGAACTTGTGGTTTCGTTGAAGGCAGGGTGTTTCTCTCAAAGTCTGTAATAAGTCTTGCGTTATATTTCGAGTTTTTTTTGTTTTCACTGCGTATTTGAGGCTCCGGATAAGTTGCCGAAACTCTTGAGTTATTTCTGTTAGTTAAATTTTCATTCTTTCCATCTAATTGTTTCATTTGTTTGAAAGCAAAATTTTCAGATTCCAAATTTACAGTTTGTTGCGAAAAATCTTCCTTCCGTGTCTGAACTGTCGAAGATGTAGAGTCCGACTCACAGCCTGTCAAATTTATGCAAAAAATGCATATCAAATAAAATAGGCTGTTCAACAACATATGTACTCTTTGTTTGTTGTTTTTTAAGTTCTTTAATGACATCTGTTCCACCTGTTCATACTGGATTTCCAAATGGTTTAATATAAAGTAAATGACAGTTCTTTAGTTTCACCGTTGCGTAACAGCTCTAAGTTTATGACTGTTTGTGATTTTGCTTTTTTGAAAACCTGTAACGCCTTTTGTTTGCTGGTTAGCCGATTTCCGTTGACTTGGCGAATAACGTCACCATTTTTTAAGCCGAGTGTTTTTGCTATCGGGATTTTTTCTAAGCTGGTTATTTTCAAACCCTCGACTTGATAATTAACAGTATAAGGTTCAAAAGCCGCTTTTGATAATATCGCTGCTATATGTTTAATCTTTGTTGGAAGCACGGTCGGAGTTTGTGTTACAGGCAAAACGACTTTGGTGGTTTTGCTTGTTTGGTCGGTGGTTTTTGAAGAAGGAGTCTGCGTATCGATTCTGTTTTGTTCGCCGCCTCTTTTAAGTGTTAACGTTTTTCTTTGTCCATCGTGAAGTAAAATGACCGCGTTTTCTTCTATGCTCTTAATATTGGCATCTGCGATGTTCTGCCCTGTTTTGTAAAGACCAAGCAGCTTTTTTTTGGTATCTTTTATGATAGCTCGGGAAACCTCTGTATTGCCGCATATGGTGCCGACCAGTTCTAAGCCGAGTTCCTCCTCGGCCGAGCTTATAATATTACCAGTTCTATTGCCCTGTGAGTCTTTCATGTATGACGAATCCGTACCTCCAAATATATTTCTCTTCACGATGCCTGGATAGTTTACAATCGGGGCCTCGACCGAATTATCAGTTCTGTTGTCAATGATATTTTCGGTACCGATTGCCGATACTGGCGTAAAAATTCCTGCCGGGTGCTGCAGTATAATAACTGTTCTGACAATCACAAAGCAGAGTAACAGCACAAGCGTTAACTTAATTATCAATAGATACTTACGAGTGAGCAACTTGTCACCACCTTTCTCTAAGACGCACTTTCTTCCATCAAAATTTATCGTCTTATTATGTCAGGCACTTAACCTCAGGAATCTTTGAGTTAAGCCCCACTTTTATCCCTTTTAACCATATATATAAGGCATTAATTTTATGGGTCTGTCCGGGTTGTCGTGAGTGGCCTGACATAGTAATAATCACCCTATATAGGGGCTTTGAAATAATGACGTTATGGTCTTGCAATGACTTTTATCCACCAGGCTGTGTAATAAAATCAGAACTAACAGCGGCTTGGTCCGCATAAAATATCGGCCGAGAACGAGACTCGACAGAAGTGTCATAATCGATATTACCCTGAGTTGTTTTATGATATGGAAACAGCTTTCACGACTACGGTCAATGATTAAAAGTGATATAATTGTTATAGACAATAATCTTAACTAAAACATAACATTTCTTTCCTAAAACCTTTCATTCTCACTATTTTTTCCTTGACAGGTATTACAATTATGGTAGAGTTGTAATATGTATGTTAAGGAGTAGGGGCACCCCCTTCAATCATCAGCATGAAGAGATAGAAGTCTTTCTCCTTTCTTGATATTCGGCTGATGCTTGAGAAGAAAGGGATTTGTTCGCGAATTTATTTTTCTTACACGGAGTAGTATTAGTTGTATCTGGCCGGGCAGAGTCGCCCGCTTGTGAAGAGAGGCAGAGTGCGCGCAGTAAAAAACAATATAATGATAGGATATTACTAAATTTTAGAGGGATGGGGTTATGAGAAAGTTAATTTTTATTTTTATTGTGTTAATGTTTGTTGTTAGTAATTCGGCTAATGCAAGCATAACAGTTGTGGACATTGTTGATTTTAGCGATGGGCAGGCCAAGACTTATTTCTTCCCTTATATCGAGACTAGTCCCGAAAAAACCAATTCACCCTGGTATCGTTGGTGGAATGAGGACTGGGGCTGGACACATACTTTTAGCCCACCCGGCCCTATGCCCGGGTCAAAAATTTCCGCGACGTTGGTAATTAGGGCTTTTGATGTGGATAGTCCTTCTGAAATGGATATTATTGGTGGTACTGATATTGGTACACTCCTGGGCCAGGATGATTTATGGTCTACAACTACTTTGACTCTTCCTTCAAGTTCATTTGCTGACCTGATGGATGGGGACATTGATATATGGATGGATATTGATTCGACGAATTCTTGTGAAGCGAAGATGTGGGCAGTAACTTTAGCATGGTCCAAACTTACCGTTACCTATGAAGTAATACCTGCTCCCGGTGCTGTTATATTGGGTGGTATTGGTGTGTGCCTTGTTGGCTGGCTGAGAAGACGTCGCGCACTGTAACGGAAGATAAAAACTATAAAATAGACAGTGAATGTAAAAGGGGGGCAACATTTTCGGGTGAAACGGATTGAGAACCCGGAACACACCACATCTTTGTGAGCGATATGTAACTGGTTCATTTCAATTTGTGGGGTAAGTATAAACTTTTCTCACATCTTTCAATTCATCAAAGGTCGTAGGACAGTCCTTATTTTTTATTGTTTCGGCCTTGTTGATGTTGTAACAACGATTTATCTGTGCGGGCCGAACTGGATTAGCAAAAAATATTGACATCGAATCAACGCTTCACTAAGTTATATGAAGTCGGAGATACCAAATTAATTGAAAGCGATAGGTATGTCTGCGGGCTTATGATGTTTGAGATTTTAAAAAGTGGTAGAGAACATTTTACCGGTTTATGGAGTAATTGAGGTGGGTATGTTGAAGAACCTAAGCTAAAAAATTAGGACATTCTAATGCCGGGACACATAAGTTTTATTAGTAACAGTTGTTAGTTTCTGAGGTGCTTTTAATGAAAGCGGCGGCGCAGTTCGGCAAGATTATTCTAAGAATTTCCGAATAATTATTTTTGCAATTGAGCCATGGAAAGTAATTTACAGGAAACT
>CAZJIR010000359.1:0-3463 GCA_964546095.1 uncultured Pirellulales bacterium | reverse complement strand
CCGCCCAACCATGCCGAGGTCGATTTTTCGCCCATCTTCACCGTCCAATCTCAGGGTTTCGGCAAAAAGTACGCAACTGCCCAGCGAATGCAATCCCATAGGCTCGCATCCCAGTTCTTTGAGAGTCTCACAAATAGGCGTATTGATATTATGCACGAGAGTATGCTCTGCTATTGTCAGAGTCCGCTGGTCGGTATATCGCCGTCCCTGCACCCATACCGGCTCAAGGCCCACCTCATTCATTGCCCTTGTGATGGCCTTTCCGCCGCCGTGTACGATAATAGGCCGCATTCCGACCGTTGACATAAAGGCAATATCGGTCAGCAGCTTTTTTTGCAGAGAGGTATCGCCAAGAACGCTGCCGCCAAGCTTGACAACAACGATTCGCTTGCGAAATCGGCGAATATATTCCATCGCTTCAATCAACGCACCGGCTTTTGCAATAGCTTTCTCCACTGCCTTATCCCTGAAAATTATCCTTAAAACAAAAGAATGAGTGTATGAATACGGAGCCTGCCCGTCAAGCCAAATTTGCCGCGAGCAAACCCGATGAGAGAATTTCTATCACAATCCGGCAAGCAACGCCGGAGCCTGCTCCACAGCAGGCAAAGGCGAAGGCGTTGCAGCAGTATTTACAGTAGTATCTTTCATAGTTGTGTTATTAGTATGTAGAATATTTCTTCGTACTTGAACTACATGATTCTTCATAGTAGCTACGCAGTTTCCTTCGTGGAGCCTGTGAAGATTTCTTCCGAGTAGAATTGAGCCAGGAACAACTCATATAACAAGAATTTCTGTTACCTTTTTTCCTTGAGGTTTTCAGAAAACCATTTTTTTAGCCGGTCGAGTTCTTTCTTTACATTTTCCGCCTGCTCTCTTTGCAGATTAAACAAACCAGCCAGCGTAATATCGGTAAATACAGATGCACATGCCTCGTTTGGATGGTAGATATTCATGGTGGAAGGAAAAACTTTGCAGTATTCCGGTACCTTGAACAGTTCCTTAAATACCAGCCTGCCGTCCTCGGTGAGTTTTGGGCTGAAATGACCATCGTTATTAACAAGTTCAACCGCAATCATGCGAAAGTCGTTAGGCATACGTTTTAAGCCCTCACCCTCAGCACAAACTACAAGCGGCAATATATATTTTGTATTGTCCGCCTGTTTGACCGGAAGCACCCAACAGCATATCGTACCATCCGGATTAATCAACTGGTGTTTATCCAGCCAGGGGCAGCTATTGATTTTTTCAGCCTTAATGAATCCCCACATATCAGTGTATAAACTGTCGAAAAAATCCGGGTTGAGGCGTTGAAATACATGCATCTGCTCATGCACAAAGAGATTGGCATACCTAAGAACTCGTTCAGGGTTTGTTCGGTTGATACTTACAATCCGTCTGCAGGTTCTTTCGGAAAGCACAATATGCTTGTCACGGGTATGTGGAAGGCCACCTTCGATTTCATCCGAGACCTTTAAAAAACTCCAGGGCGTTTTTGCGAATAGGGGATATTTCTGTTCCAGAACCGGGTATAAATTGTTCACGCACTTTCTGATTACCTCTTTTTCCTCGTCGCTGAATTGCCGCACGCCCGCCTGATAACGCTTTCGGCATTGCTCCCGCTGCTCTTCGATTGTCCGACCTTCGATTGGCGAGCCTGTCTTGGCCGACATTTCCATCGGTTGCAGCCGGCTGAAGTAAGGGTCAATCGAATCATTAATTATTTCAGCTTTAGCCGCCTCAATATCCATGAACGTTACTGACACCAGCGAAGAGGAAGTTTCCGAGGCATCCTTTTCAATGCTGAAAGCGCAGTTGGAAAGAAAAAGAATTACTGCCAACAACCATAACAAAGTAGTTTTACATTTCATCTGTATACCTCCTAAAACAAGCGGGAGCTGTCGAGCAAAAAGGTTACGGGGCCGTCATTAACACTGCTAACGTGCATATATTCACCGAAGATTCCCTTTTCAACAGCCACGCCCTGCTCTGCAATTAATTCAATTACTTTCTCATAAAGCTGCTGCGCCAACGCCGGCTCAGCCGCGGCGTCAAAGCCGGGACGACGACCCTTTCGGCAATCACCGTGCAGAGTTAAATTACTGATAATCAGAATTGAACCGCCGACGTCTTGTACACTCCGATTCATCTTGCCCGCCTCGTCGGCAAAGATACGAAGATTCACGAGCTTATCAGCTATAAACTGCGCATCTTTTATAGCGTCATCCTTACCGACGCCAAGATAGACCAGCAGTCCTTTGTCTATTTTGCCGATTTGCCGGTCGTTGACTGTGACCTCAGCTTGTAAAACCCGCTGTATAACAGTTCGCATAGCAATACCTGCTCAACAATGTTTTTAATAATGGTTAAATCAGTGAAAACCGTATTTTAAAACCACGGCTTTGAAGTTGTTCTGCGAACGTGCAGTTCGTCTATCATTGCCCTGCCCTTATGCGTAACAAGATAGAGGACCAGCTCCGCAATCTCCTCCGGCCGCATAAGGTCTTCCGGCTTCAGGTCCGGCCGGACTCTTGGGATAAGCTCGGTATCAACGCCACCGGGACAAAGCAAATGCACACGAATGTTCGAACCGTTGAGTTCTTCGGCCAACGACCTTGTCATCCCGCAAAGGGCGTGCTTAGAGGCCGTATATGCACTCTGAAGCGGATAACCTTTGGTCCCTACGACCGAGGAGATGTTGACTATATATCCGGTTTCCGATTTTCTTAAAAGCGGCAGGGCATCCCTGCAAAGTAAAAACGGTGCACGGGCATTCACCTGCATACAGTAATCCCAGTCTTCGGTTGTAACCTGCTCAAACTTCGCTGTGTGAGTAATACCGGCGTTATTAATAAGGATATCCAGTTGTCCGTACTTCTCGCCGGTTACCTGCACGAGGTTTTTGATAGATTCCTCCTTAGCCAGCTCAGTAACGACAATTTCCGCTTTCCCCCCGACTTCCACCACTTTTTCAGCGGTCTGCTGCAATTTCTCAATTGCACGTGCAGCCAGAACGACCGTAGCAGCCTCCTGAGCCAGCGCAATACTGATAGCTCTGCCAATTCCCCTGCTGGCTCCTGTTACTATCGCGACTTTTTCAGTTAAACGCTTTGTCATCCTTTTCAGCGTCGTCGGCCTCGAGACCTGGGTTGATTATCCTGTCCTGTAATCCCGCCTCCTCGCGTTGTTTGCCCTCTGCCACGGCTCCGCGTGTCCTCAACTTGTTGTCGTTGCGCCTGCCTTTGTCTTGCCTCCTCCATTTCTCTAATAACTTGCTCGAACCGCTCCTGTCGTGCCAGCAACAACCCGTCAATCGTTACCGTTGTTTTTCGTGCCTGTTCCTCAACAGCAACATTCCGTATTGAAGTCATCTCCGCTCGGATTTGCTCGTGTACCGTACCGGCCAGCTCAGTCTTATTATCAACTGTTGCCTGTAGCCACTGACGTATTTCATTATCGACTA
>CAZJIR010000358.1:0-3464 GCA_964546095.1 uncultured Pirellulales bacterium | reverse complement strand
ATACAATTATCAAAACAAAAAGCACCAAGTATTTAATAAACCTTGCTTTTCGCATTGAATCAGTGGGTAATGGCTTTTTGAATCTACTGGGCAAAACGTAGCCAAGCAGTTCCTGTGCGGCGCCGAAAGGACAGATGTAGCCGCAATAAATATTGCCGAAGATAATTACCGACAGAGGTACTCCTATAAACAACAGGAATGCACCTGTTAATTTAAATGCGGGTGTGTACAAAGATAGCAGGGTAGTTATTTGTTCGCTGGAATACTGTGCGTTCAGGATGATGCCTCCGAGCACAAGATTAAATATAAGCACAATAAATCTGCTCCAGAATCCACCATAATAGATTACAATCAAAGCAAGGATAAAAGCTCCGATTAAATACATGGCCGGTTTGTCCGGCAGATATTCGGCCCGTTTAATTTGCCTCTGTAGTCCTGTTTCAATGGTGCGGCCAAGAACTTGCGTGGCGAAACTGTGGGCTGATGTTTGGAGTGCCGAGAGAATGGCTTCGGAACTTACGGTAGCGCCGGTTACGGTGTGAACATCGGTAAAGGGTTGAGGCTGGAAGAGCTGGCATTCATTTAAAGAGTCGTGCCATTCGGTGAGAAGTTCCAGATATGCGGGTGTTTCGTTTGACCGTATTATGTGGAAGTTAATCAGTTTGCCATCAGGCTCGCTTACATAAATGGCGAGATTAATTTTGCCGCCGAAGCCACGAATCTCGGGTGCAAGGTCTTCGGAGCTGAAGATATATCCTGTTAGATTGTCGTTAGCGTCCCAAACCCTGAAATAATCGATTTTACGAGTACTATCTTGAAGAGGCGATGACTGCCGTTCGAGGCGTAGCGCGCCTGCGAGGGCCTGGGCTGAATATTGCGGCAGTGACGGCATTAAGCGTGTGCCTGCCTCAGCGAGCAGGTTAGAGCACAGTATAATAGAGAATGCGACACCAAATAGTATATAACCAAGCTTTCGCAATCTAAAAGGTATTGCTTCATAAGAACAAACTTTTTCCGGCTTGTAGATTTTTAGTAAAGCAGCGGGCACATTGATAAAAATGAGTAAGATAAATATAAATAATGTTATTCTTGTTCCAAGTACCGGAACAAGTGCGAGACTTGTGAGCAAGCCACCGGCTGCGGCGCCGAGATGGTCGGCGGTTTCGAGTTTACCGCCTGCTTGGCCTGCCTCGAAAACGCAATCAGCCAATTGCCTTGCGGCTATGGGAAAATAACACCCGGCACATAAGCCGCATAAAACAAATTCGACTGCAAAGCTTATATGTGTCAATTGTTCTGTCGGCCAAAAGGCGATTGTGCAAAGGATTACCGAGTGCACTGCTATCACCGCAAATAACAATATCTCCGGCTGAAGTTTCCTATCACTCGTTAAAAGATTTCTGGTTATAGCGGCACCGATGGTCAGGCCCACCATAAACAAAGATGAAACGATACCGATGTGCAGGTAAAGCGAGCCAAAGCGAGTTTGGTACAGGTACATCAGGACAATTACCACACCAATAGCCACAGAGCCGGCTGAAAAAACCAGGATACTACTGTCAAAGCCGGATTTATGCCGTAAGGCCTCCTGCAGATTACTTTGTTGGGTTGTTTTGAGGATATAAATAATGCGAAGCATTACAAAGACCAGAACAGGGATAACGAAAATTAACGGGCCTGTCAGAGCGAGGTATTTGATAAGTTTTGTAGCCGGTGCTCCAGACTGTTTTGCTGCGAGCAATATGCTATATAAGTGAGTTAGAGGTTTGGAGTCGCGATTAACTAAAAGTTCTTCGGGTAAATCCGCACTTGAATAGTTCTTAACAGCAGCAGCGGCACGGTCCGGCAAGTAAACAGAAAGCAGAGCCTGTGGATTAAAGATGCTGTTTGCATTCTTTATCGAGGCAAAACGGTCCTGCAAAGTGCCCGGGTCGCCAGTGAGATTATTAGAATCCGAGGCGAGGAACCAGGTGTCCTCACCTGGTGTAAGAGTAAGTTGTGAAAAAACTTTTTCAAGTGTAAGTTTCGTGGAAGCACCGAGGTTAATAAGCTCGGTACCCATAATATTTTCCCCGCCTGTTATGCGAACCTGGAATATGCCATCTTGTTTTAGAGCTGTTTTGGCCTGGTTATAAAATTCGATTGTATAATATCGATTCAGGACCGAGCTTGTTGCATCGGGTAAATTCAGAATTACTATGTCGAATTCATTTTTTTCTTCGGGCAATGAAAGGCGGATATCACCAGTCAGATAATTTAATCGGTCGTCGATAATTTTTAGTTCCCTTGGTATAACTTTGTCGACATGCTGCATATATTCACTGTCAGGATGCGCCCAGCTTATCGCTTCGATTTGGGGTAGTCGTAAAAATTGTTGGCAAAGGCCTAGTCCTGAGCCGATGACAAGAACTTTCGTGGAATCCGGTTTTTGAGATAAACCAATAGCTGCTATTTGGCCTGCGGTACTTTCATCTGGTAATGTTTCGATTACGCTGCCCTGGCACATAGCTACCCATTGGTTTTGATAAACGCCATAAAGATATTCGGCCTGATGAGTTTGGAAGGAACCGGCTAAAGAATCGGCAGGAAGTAATTTGGTCCATTTGATAACTCTTGCGTAGCTTATTAAGGTTTTATCAACTCTTATGAAAAGGCAAAGCAGGATGCAAAGTGGAATTAGAAAAATAAGCTGTAGTTTAACTTTGCAGAACCTTTTTAATATCGGGATGCCATGTTGTCCTGTCTGTGTAAATTGACTCAAAGCTGCCGATACCGAAACGAAGAGTGCCAGTATAAAAAAGACAGTCGCTGATGATATGCCAAGAGCCAGGAGCACGGTTACCCATAAACCGCCGACGAAACTTCCCAGTGCCTCTAGAATATAAACCTTTGAGACAGGGAGCTTTTGGTCCTGCCCGGCCCACCGACAGGCGATTGGAAAAAACATTCCTGTGATGAAACTAACCGGTGCGTTTATGATTATTGATATACTCAGAATAGACCGGACGGACCAAAGTGCAAACGATTCAATCCCCACAAGCTCGCGTGCCTGGATGATTAGTATCGATTGAAGAATGAAGGCCGGGATGTAACTTAAAAACAGAAACTCTATATTTTCAAGTAATTTTTCAGTGATAATACGTGCTTTATAAGTAACTACCGCTCCGAGGCCTACCCATAGAAACCAGCACGCGAAGAAGATGCCGACGCTTATATCATTACCTTCGAAGGTGGTGATGAACTCGCGAAAAAGTAAGGCCTGGGCGGAGATGGTAAACAGGCCATAACAGAATATCAGAAAGCCTCGGGTGAACTTCATTTGTCGTTCTCACCAAAAACATTCGCTTGAAAGACCAGAAAGCTGGCGCTTTCTTTCCATGCATCGGCGGGTAGCCTTGCCTTCAAAGACAATTGCGTGAGCGTCTGGTCGGTGTCCCAGCCCTGTTCCGGTGCAACCTGAGGTA
>CAZJIR010000357.1:0-3476 GCA_964546095.1 uncultured Pirellulales bacterium | reverse complement strand
TTCACTAAATACAAGATACCAGATTCAAAATCGGGGTAAAAGGACGAACCCGCTATCGTATCATAAGCACTATTCTATGAAGCAGTTAGGATAACAGCCCGCACAAAATGACGAAATTTTTATACAAAAAGAAGTTCCATTCGCGGCGTTTTTTGCGATAATAATAAAAAGATGGCCCAAGCAGGGTAAAGGTTGCTCCGACTGAAGGTGGTGCAGGATATATGTTTTATAATAGTGTTTGTCTATGCCACCCATAGTCGGGCGATTCCCGTAAAGAGGTATTAATTTGTCTGTGAATTGTTTTTGTGTAAACAAGTCAACGACAATGTTTTGAAGAAAACAAAGAAGGTTCACAATTATGAGAAAACAAAACGGATTCACATTAATAGAGCTTTTAGTAGTAATCGCTATTATAGCACTATTGCTTGCGATATTAATGCCCTCATTGCAGCGGGTAAAGCAACAGGCGCAGGCAACGGCCTGTATAGGAAGGCTCAAGCAATGGGCTCTCATTTTTGCGATGTACACGGGTGACAATAACGGTTATTTCCATAACAGGGAGTTCGGGACCGATGAAGGTTATCAAAGGATGTGGCCGCAGTTTTATCGGTCTTACTATAACGACCATCTGATGCGATGCTGCCCGGCCGCCCAGAACCCGAACACTAATACGGGCCCGTTTGCAACCTGGGGCTGGAAGAGTGGCGTATCCGACCAGGACTGGGGCTGGGGCGGCTCCTGGATTCCCAAAGAAGGCTTCTTCGGTAGTTATGCCTTTAGTCGCTACATGCTTCATAGAGACGAGCCGGAATATTGGGGGCGTACCGGCGAAAAATATGCAGATACCATTCCTGTATTTTTGGATAGTCTCTACGTGGCTATCAATCCGCTTTCAACAGATGGGCCGCCTCAATTTGACGGTGAGCGTTCTAATCAAATGCAGTACTCATGCATCAATCGACATAACGGTTATGTTAACGGCCTTTTCCTGGATTGGACCGCCAGAAAAATCGGCCTTAAGGAGCTGTGGACCTTTAGGTGGAGCCGGACATACGACACGGCCGGGCCTTGGACCACAAAGGGCATGGCAAATCCGAGTGACTGGCCGCAATGGATGAAGAAATTCAAAGACTATTAGTGATACTTCCGCGCTGCAGCGAACCCGGAAACGCTGTCGTGCTGAATTAATAAGGCGCAATTGTGCAGGGCAAGTAATAGTAAAAGGTGCGAATATGAACAGACGAAGAGGATTCACTTTAATAGAGTTGTTGGTAGTCATCGCCATCATTGCAATATTGATGGCTATTTTAATGCCGGCGCTGCAGCGGGTTAAGGAGCAGGCCAGGGAAGTGACATGCCGTGCCAACCTGCGTCAATACGGTATGGCGCAGGCAATGTATCTGGATGAAAATGATGACCGCTATCCTTATGCATGGACATCTCTCGTCGCAGATGAGTACCCTGTGGCCGGATATGAACGTTACTGCCGATGGCATGACCCGAGATATGAGGCAGACGGCCCGTTATGGTCCTACCTGACCGAAGAAAAAGTTCATCTTTGCCCGTCGTTCAAAGTCCTTGCCAAATCCGAGGGCAAAAGGCATCCGAGCCACGATGAATCTATTCCTATTGTTCCTTACTACAGCTATAGCATGAACGCCTGGCTGGGCTCAAAGTTCGGGAGCGCAGGCGGCAAAACCGGCGGGGTGTATAAACGTTCCGAGATAATGAGAAGTAAGGCGGAAGTGTTTTTCTTCACCGCAGAAAATATGTGGCTAAGGCCTGGATGTGAATATGTACTAAACGACAATGCTCTGTGTCCCGACGGCCGCGACTGGTTCGGCACCTTTCATAGTGCAGCGAGCACAGACCTCAACAGCGGCATGGTCAATGCCGTTTTTGTGGATGCCCATGTCGAAGAAGTGCGGTCGGCGCTGGGACCTGAAGGTGAAGACTTGGGAATGGAGCATGGCGAATTCGAGAAGTTCGGCTGGCCGAACAAAATACCGTCTCAGTAATAACAGTTGTACTATATATTGAAATTTTCGATATCCGTATCTACCCCGTGAGATAGTAATTAGTTATCTTACAGGGCTACCCCGTGAGATGTCCCCTGCTTTCTCACGGGGTTCTTTTTTATGCGAGCGACAAGACGCGAAGCTGCCGGCAATTGCAGAGTAATTCGATAAATTGATGCGGGGCGGAAAAATAAATACTGTCACCAACAGATATCTGCATATCGAACCTCCACTTGAAAAAGGGAGGTTTTTTTTAACTTGGGTTAAATCTTCAAATATGTTATAAGATAAGTAGAGTATTAAATGCAGGGTTTTTGATATTGGGTGTGTTGTCCAGTCAATTCCTGAATGGTTAATTCCGTCAACTATAAATGCAGGTTGCTGGAAGGGCTTATTGATGCACAGGAAAAAGGCATTTACTCCGCTCGAAATAAAAATTCCCAATCGACGGAGTAAAATATTTCTGACGGGATTTACGTTAATCGAGCTTCTCGTTGTAATTGCCATCATTTCGCTGCTGATGGCGATACTGATGCCGGCTCTCCAGAGAGTAAGGGAACAGTCGAAAGAGCAGGCCTGCAGATCCAATCTAAGGAGTGTTGGCCTCGGCGTTATTATGTACCTGCAGGAAAACGATTACACTATGCCCAACTTTCACACACACACGAACAACTGTAACGGGCATCTCTGGTATAACGACCGCGGACAGTTGCTCAAGGCTAACGAAGACCGCTCATATTGGGGTGTTATCTACCTTAACTACGTAAAGGAGCAGAAGCTTTTCGGCTGCCCGAGCTTCATCAACTTTTATCAGACGGTGGAACAGGACATGCTCTACGGCTCAGGTGACATAAAGAATTCGGCGTTTTCCATGAACGGCTGGCTCACCGAAGAAAAATCCGCTACTATCCCGCGTCATTCCGAAGTTGTCGTCTCCCACGACCATATGGAGCCGAGGGTCGAGAATGGAAACGATATGCTCTTCGCCGACTCGACCGGCCAGAATTTTTCTCACTATAGAGAAGGTGGCGACCGTGTGGGATGGTATCGCGGCATCTTCAGACATGCTATAAAATCCCACGATGACTTTAAGACAGGCGGCAAGCTCAACTGTCTCTGGCTGGATGGCCATATCACCAGCATCGATGAGACCCTCGGACAGGAAATACCAAAACGTTGGTACGACCCACTCGATAAGAACTAATTCCCCCCTTCACCCTGCTTGTCTCGCCGTCTTGTCTCGCCGAAGCTTCAGCGAAGGCGGAAGCTTTAGACGGAGCGGAATCAACCAATTCACTAATTACATGTTTAGATTTAAAAATGAGACGGGCTCCGAAAAATTCGGAGCCCGTTGGTTTTTTCGGTATGCCTTGGATTAACCGGGGATTACGTTGGTCGCACACGGGCCTTTTTGGCCCTCTCCGACCTCGAACTCAACCCTCTGGCCTTCCTCAAGAC
>CAZJIR010000356.1:0-3486 GCA_964546095.1 uncultured Pirellulales bacterium | reverse complement strand
CATCTTCTCCAGCATTCCGAACCCGGCGAGGAGTTTTTTGGCCATCTCAAGGACCGATATTGCTACCAAATTCTACGTTGGTATTCTCATCGATATTTTGATATTTGAGGGCGGCTCATTAAATTAAATTTCACTATTTTTTCTAAAATTGCCGTCTTAGTATGCCGATTATGTCATTATGCAAAAGGCTGAGACACCTTGAATGAGATTTATAAATTTTGGGGGTCAGTATATATCTTACACATTCTGCTTATTATCTATTGTTTTTGAAAAAACCTTATTGAGCTTTGGGAAGCTTCCATATTGGTTTGAAAGGAGTATATATAATGAGTAAACGAATTCCTTTGTTAGTAATTGAGGACGAGGAACACATCAGAAAGATTATAGAATACAATCTGAAATTAGATGGATTTGAGGTATTTATGGCTTCAAATGGTCGGGAAGGCCTTATTATTGCGCGTGAGAAAAAGCCAGATGTGATTCTGCTGGATTGGATGATGCCCGAGATGAACGGTCTGGAAGTTCTTTCTGAACTCAAGCACGATAAGAAGACAGAGCATATACCTGTCTTTATGTTAACAGCTAAAGGGATGTTAGGCGATATAGATAGGGCCTTTGATGTGGGAGCTGATGATTATATCACGAAGCCTTTCGACCCAATTAATTTGGGTAAAAACATTAAGAAAAAAATGGAGAAATGCCTTGCGCAACAGAAGAGCTAACTGTCCTTACTGCGTCCACAAGTATAGAATAACACAGAGAGAGCATAGCTGGAAGAGTGAGTTAAGCAATTTTTTTTATAACAGAGATGAATTTGGGGGGAACATTTTATAAGAGCTAAGAAAGAGAAAGACTATATGATGAGTAAATCGATTTCTGTTTTGATAATTGAGGACGAACCACACATCAGAAATATATTGGAACACAACCTCAAATCTGATGGTTTTGAGGTGTACGTGGCTGAGGATGGACTTTCGGGACTTAAGCTTGCTCGCGAAAAGCACCTTGAGCTGATTCTTTTAGATTGGATGATGCCGGGGATGGACGGCATGGAAGTCCTCTCTGAACTCAAGCACGATAAGAAGACAGAGCATATACCTGTTTTTATGTTAACGGCGAAAGGAACACCCCACGATCTGGGACAAGCTCTATATATGGGCGCTGACGATTATATTGCTAAGCCTTTTGATCCGGTAGAACTGGGTACAGTTATCATGGAAAAATTGAAAAAACGAATGTAAAGACGCAAATATGAGAAAGATAATCAATTAAAGATTTACAAATAAAAAAGGTCAATGTTTCGAGCTGTACAGCAGCGCTCTGGTAACCGTGGAGATGGGCGATTAATTGACAGCTTATAGCGATGGTATAGGGCAGGGAGTGTTTTCAAAATTAGAACTACCGTTTAAATCAGTTGAGGTTATGTAATGGAAGACGAATACCAAAAAAATAGACGCATCCTTATAGTTGACGACACAGAGGGGATTCATGGGGATTTCCGGGCAATTCTTGGAGGTACCGATGATAGTGCCGCTTCTTTCGATAAAGCAGAATCCGCAGTTTTTGGTACTACATCGGACTTATTACAGGAAATAAATTTTGAAATAGATTCTGCCTTCCAAGGTAAGGAGGCATTGGAGAAAGTTCAACAGGCTTTGCGTGAGGGCCGTCCTTATGCTGTGGCTTTTGTTGATGTTCGGATGCCACCGGGCTGGGATGGAATAGAGACAATCCAGCGGATCTGGAAAGAGTATCCGGAACTTCAGGTTGTCATTTGTACTGCTTATTCTGACTATCAATGGAGCGAAATCACTAAGAAGCTGGGGAATACTGAACGGCTGCTTATTTTGAGAAAGCCGTTTGACAAGGTGGAAGTTTACCAACTCGCCAATGCGCTAACAGAAAAGTGGAATCTAGCTAGGAAAGCGTCTATTAAGATGGAAGAATTAAAGCAAATGATAGGGGAAAAAACCAATGAACTGACAAAGACAAATGAGCAACTGACCAAAGAAATCGCCGAGCGTAAAGAGGCACAGGAAAAACTGGAAAAAAATGGTAGCGACCTCGAATCGCTGATAAAGGAACGCACAGAGCAGCTTGCGGCAGAAAAAGAACTGCTGTTGGTAACTCTTTCAAGTATAGGTGAAGGAGTCATTACGGTAGATGCTGTAAAACAAGTTACGCTGTTTAATAAAGTAGCAGAAGAGTTGACAGGATGGAAATTTGAGGAAGTACGAGGCAAACGGATTGATGAGGTTATTCGCTTCATTGATGAACAATCTGAGGAGACTATCGAAAGCCCGATTGATAGAGTGCTGAAATCTGTGGAAACAGAATCTGGAACCTCTCAGGACTGCCTTGTTGTAAAAGGTGGCAGCATAGTGCCCGTTGCTAGTAGTGCTTCTCCTATTCGAAGAGACGACAAAAGCGTTGTTGGCATTGTCATGGTATTCCGGGATGTGTCACGTTATCGGGAGATTGACCGGATGAAGACAGATTTTGTCTCTTCGGTATCGCATGAGCTGCGTACACCCCTGACTTCGATCAAGGCATACACAGCCACAATAATGCGTGATCCAACTATGCCCGAAGATACAAGACGAGAGTTTTTATCTATTATCGATGAGGAATCAAATCGTCTGGCAAATTTGATTGAGGATCTTCTGGAAGTATCACGGATCGAAGCTGGAACTGTTAAAGTTTCTCTGCACAGTATTGATATTGCCGGTATTACCGACCAAGCCTTGCTGGCTTTGGAAGCATTAGCCGGAAAGAAAAATATCCAACTGAAAAGGGATATTGCTGTTGAACTTCCTGAATTGAAGGCTGATGAGACTAAAATTCAGTCAGTGATTACGAACCTCGTGAATAATGCAATTAAATTCACGCCTGAAGGAGGTCAGGTCCTCGTTTGCGCTCAACATCAAGGCCAAGAGCTGATTATACGTATTAGCGATACGGGAATTGGGATACCTAAAAAGGCCCTTAAGAAGATATTTGACCGATTCTATCGTGTACACCGACCTGGCGAGCAAACTCAGGGAACGGGATTGGGACTTGCTATCGTTAAGGAAATTATCTCGCTCCATGGTGGCAGAATTGAAGTTGAAAGCGAGGTGGGACAGGGCACAACCTTCACAGTCTTTCTGCCGTTAAGCGTTCAACAGGCCGTTTTTGTGTGATTCACAGAGATCGTTTCAATGATTTTTAGTAAGTTTTGCTAAAAGTAAAACTTTAAGATTCATCGCTTTCAACTAACGGCATATCTTTTCATACAATAGACATTACTATGGGGGATAGGACAACGAAGGAAAGCGACCATAGTTCCATAGTAACGCTATACAGCATAGCCAACATCCTTATGGGTGTTGGTTCTTTTAACCTTTTGGGGAACCTTGTAGGGATAGAAAGATTCAAATGAGATTGCAATGGTTCAAACTCTATGAAGAGACAAAATATGCTGAATTTGTGTGTCGTCGCTTTGGA